>CAZKWP010000216.1:0-2509 GCA_964556555.1 uncultured Syntrophomonadaceae bacterium | reverse complement strand
CTCCTGCAGTAACGCCCCCGTAAAGAACGGAACATCACTCAACCCAGCAAAGCGCTCTCCGCAAGGGGAGCGCTTTGCCCTTGCCTGCGGATGCGGGCTTTGCCATGGGCTTGGCTTTATGGTAGAATGGAAAACCCGAAAAGGGCATAGACAAAGGAGAACGCATGGACAGCATCGTAGCGATATTGGCAAAGGAACTTAAAAAAAGTGCGGAGCACGTGCAAAACGTGGTCACCCTGATTGACCAGGGCAACACCATTCCCTTCATCGCCCGCTACCGCAAGGAAACGCACGGCTCCATGGACGATACCGTGCTTCGCGACCTTGCCGACCGGCTGACCTATTTACGCAATCTGGACGCGCGCCGGGAGGAGATTAGGCACGCAATCGAGGCGCAGGGCAAGCTGACCGAGGAGCTTTCGGCGGCCATCGCCGCCGCGAAAACCCTGGCGGAGGCGGAGGATATATACCGCCCGTACAAGCAGAAGCGGCGCACCCGCGCGACGATCGCCAAAGACAAAGGGCTGGAGCCGCTTGCGCTTCTTTTGTTCGAGCAGCCCAAGCCCCCGGTGGACATCCGCGCGCTTGCCGAAGATTATGTAAATACCGAGCTGGGCGTGGAAACGATAGACGACGCGCTTGCCGGCGCTGCGGACATCATTGCCGAAATCATTGCCGACAACGCGGAGATCCGCCGCAGGCTGAAAGACCTGATCAAGGCAAGCGGCGCGGTGAGCACCGCGGCGGCCAAGCAGGAGGATTCGGTCTACGCGCAGTATTATCAGTTCCGCCAGCCGGTACAGCGGCTGCAGGGGCATCAGATTTTGGCCATCAACCGCGGCGAGGCCGAGGGGTTTTTGAAAGTGACGCTGGAGCTTGACCGCACGCAGGCGCTGCAAATCGTGTACAACCAAACGGTGAAGCCCTACTCCGGCACGGCGGATTTTGTGCGCGCCGCCGCGGAGGACGGCTACGACCGCCTGCTGTTTCCCTCGCTGGAGCGGGAGGCGCGCAGCACCCTGACCGACTGGGCCGCGGAAGGCGCGATCCGCAATTTTGCGCTCAACCTGAAGCCGCTTTTAATGCAGCCGCCGGTGAAGGGCCGCGTCACCATGGGGCTGGACCCCGGCTACCGCAACGGCTGCAAGGTGGCCGTGGTGGACGGCACCGGGAAAACCCTCGATACCGCCGTTGTGTACCCGACCTTCGGCGAGCGCCAGAAAAACGAGGCGATCGACGCCCTTTTGAAGCTCATCCGAAAACACGGGGTGGAGCATATCGCCATCGGCAACGGCACGGCCTCCCGCGAAACCGAGCAGATGACCTGCGAGCTGATCAAGCAAGCGCCCGGGGTGAGCTACATGATCGTCAACGAAGCGGGCGCGTCGGTCTACTCCGCGTCCAAGCTCGCCGCGGAAGAGTTTCCACAGTATGACGTCAACCTGCGCTCCGCCATCTCCATTGCCCGCAGGCTCCAGGACCCGCTGGCGGAGCTGGTGAAGATCGACCCCAAGGCCATCGGCGTTGGGCAATACCAGCACGACATGCCGCCCAAGCGGCTGGACGAAACCCTGGCGGGCGTGGTGGAGGACTGCGTCAACGCCGTGGGCGTGGATTTAAACACCGCCTCCGCCCCGCTGCTTGCGCGGGTTTCCGGCCTGAACGCCGCGACGGCGAAAAGCACGGTAGCCTACCGCGAGGCAAACGGCGCGTTCACCTCCAGAAAACAGCTGCTGAAGGTGCCGAAGCTGGGCCAGAAGGCGTTCGAACAATGCGCGGGCTTTCTGCGCGTGCCCGAAAGCAAATCCCTGCTGGATCACACGGGCGTGCATCCCGAAAGCTACAAGGCCGCGGAAACGCTGCTTACGCTTTGCGGCTATCAATTGAGCGACGCGGCGGCGGGCAGGCTTTCCGAGCTTCCCGCGCGCGTACTGGCCTACGGCGAAGAAAAAGCCGCCGCGGCCTGCGGCGTGGGCGTGCCCACCCTGCGCGATATGGTTAAGGAGCTGATCAAGCCCGGCCGCGACCCGCGCGACGAGCTGCCCGCGCCCCTGCTGCGCACCGACGTGCTGGATCTGAAAGACCTGAAACCGGGCATGACGTTAACCGGCACGGTGCGCAACGTAATTGATTTCGGCGCGTTTGTGGATATCGGCGTGCACCAGGACGGGCTGGTGCACATTTCCGAGATCGTGGACAAATTTATCCGCCACCCTTCGGAGATCGTATCCGTGGGCGATATCGTGAAAGTGATAGTTTTGTCGGTCGATCCGCAGAAAAAGCGGATCGGGCTTTCGATGAAGCAGGCGAAGGGATAAGTAGAGCCGATAAAGAATCTTTCTATGATTACTCCATTTATAAATGGCTTTTCACCAAATATCGTATTTGATTCTCTTACTTACTATAGATTCAAGTAGTTCTTTTAGTTCTACTCCAACTCCTTTTATGAAACGCAACAAGCTTGATAACATCAAAGTGTTAACTAGGTCACGATCTGGAGCGTAATATG
>CAZKWP010000215.1:0-2564 GCA_964556555.1 uncultured Syntrophomonadaceae bacterium | reverse complement strand
ACCGACGCGGACGTAGACGGTGCGCACATCCGCACGCTGCTGCTGACCTTCTTTTACCGCCAGATGCCCGAACTGGTCGAGCGCGGCCACATCTACATTGCCCAGCCACCGCTGTACAAAGTCAAGAATGGCAAGGAAGAGCTGTACCTCAAAGACGGCCCTGCGCTGAACAAGTACCTGCTCAAGATTGCGCTGAACCACGCCTCGGTCGCTACCGGTGGTGCCAACCCGCGCACCATTGAAGCGGAAGAGCTGTCCAAGCTGGCCGACATGCACCTGGCTGCCGAAACCGTGATCGAGCGTCTGTCCAACTTCATGGACGCAGAAGCCCTGCGCGCGATTGCTGACGGCGTCAAGATCACGCTCGACACCTTGGACGATGCCAAGGCCTGCGCCCCTATCCTGGAAGCCAAACTGCGCGAGCTGACCACCACCGGTGTGCCCGCAGCCGTGACCGCCGAAATCGACCCGGTGAGCGAGAACCCCATCTTGCGCATCAGCCGCCACCACCACGGCAACATCAAGAGCTCCATCCTCACGCAAGACTTTGTACGCAGCCAAGACTACGCCGCGCTGTCGGCCGAGGCCGAGCACTTTGCCGGGCTGCTGGCCGAAGGCGCCAAGGTCACCCGTGGTGAAGGCGAAAAAGCCAAGACCGAGAAAGTGAGCGACTTCCGCCAGGCCATGCAGTGGCTGATCAGCGAAGCCGAACGCACCACCGGCCGCCAGCGCTACAAGGGCCTGGGTGAAATGAACCCCGAGCAGCTGTGGGAAACCACCATGGACCCCAATGTGCGCAGCCTGCTGCAGGTGCAAATTGGCGATGCCATCGAGGCCGACCGCGTGTTCACCATGCTGATGGGCGACGAGGTTGAACCCCGCCGCAACTTCATCGAAAACAATGCCCTGCGTGCTGGCAACATTGATGTCTAAGCTTGTGTAGGTAGATGTAATAAGTGGGATTTTGGTAAGCAATTGCTGGGATTTCCACTTCTTGTATCAAGAAAAAAGGCCAGCTCATGCTGGCCTTTTTGATTTAAACGATTCCTATCAGCGGTCTCTTGTAGAGGCTTACACAGACGCTAGAGAGCTCTTCATTTGCTCTCAGCTTGTAAAAAAGCCCACTGCTTGAACTCCTCCCATCTGTAAGAGCTGTGTTGCGATCCCAACTTTTTCTCTGCGAGATCGATGAAATCAAGCAAAAGTTCCAGCATCTCTTCTGAGCTAGCACTGATGCGATCGAGTCGATCTTTGACTTTTGGCACAACGGGCTCTGCAGCCACTGCCAATGCCCTCGTCACAAACTCCGTTTCATCGAAGTCTGGCTCAATCCTTTGAGCAAGCCCGCAGCCAATAAACAGAGGGATGTCTGACTCTGGCATTCCTGGGTATCGTGCTGCCCCACCTAATCGAGAAAAGTGATCCCCTAGGTCACTGAGTGCCCACCAGAGGCTGCGTTGAGCTTCCTTATTCATGGTGATGTCCAATCCCCACCAGCCTTAAGCATCTTGTATATCAGCATGGCGAAGGCATTGCTCTTGCTCTCGCTATCCAAGACATCCAACGACATTTTTTCGTTGTCGTTCATGGCATCCAGTACAGAGTCGATCACCCGCTTAGGTAGCAAGCCATGCATCACTTGCTCAGGGGAATGGCTATTCACTTGTGCCATCACATCCTCTTGCCGGCTAATGCGGCCTGCAATGCCTTTGGCAAAGTGCAGTTGGTCATCATCAGTGGTTGCAGCACCAAAGACGCCGTTTAAGGCTTCGATGATTTCTGACAGACGCTTTTTCTCTGGATCATGCGGCTTGCCCGTGCCCACATCTGTACCTGGTTTGAGCGTCGGGTCACCTTCGGCTTCATCCAAGCGCAACTGCTGCTCGGCACGTTTGGTCAGTCGGTAGTGAGTCAATTGCAACTCACCTACATCAACCTCTGGTTGATCTAAGCGATCGACTCGCAGCAATGGGTGCAAGTGCTTGGCGTATACGCACAACTGCTCCAACTCTTTATCTTCATAAGAGACGATTTGCGAGAGAAATTCATACAGCCGCACAAAGCTCTGCAGGTTCTTTTTGAACAGATCTAGCTGATCAATCTGCTCGCCAGCCTCCTTCAGCGCATGCTCGGCTTGCTTCATGCCTGCACTGTCGCCATCCGCCTCAGCCTTGCGCTTGAAATCCAACGCCTGTTTACGAGCTTCCACGCCGAAGGTATAGCGCTTGGCAAAGCGCTCTTTGGCAGGCTGGCAGTAGTAACTGAGTTTGCTGGCTGGCGCTTTGGGGTCAAAGAAGGCTCTGGCAAACGCTTCCACTTCTTGCCAGTAGTAGATGCTTTCCTCATCCAGCTTCTTTTGAATGTCGTAAATGATCTGTGGATCACTAACATCTTCCAACTCGGCCTTGTTGTAATAAGGCAAAAAGGCTTCCAAAATTTCTGGGCCTTCGTTGAAGAAATCCAGGATGAAAGTGGTTTTGCTATCTCCAAAAGTACGGTTCAAGCGTGACAAAGTCTGCACACAGTCCACGCCCTGTAGCTTCTTGTCCACGTACATGGCGCAC
>CAZKWP010000214.1:0-2596 GCA_964556555.1 uncultured Syntrophomonadaceae bacterium | reverse complement strand
GACATTCACGGGTGCTGGGACGAGTTCCGGCGTTTGATGGAGCTGGCGGGCTTCGGCGAGGGGGATGCGCTGGTCACGGTCGGCGACTTCCTGGATCGCGGCCCGGGCTCCTGGGGGATTGCACGGTTTCTCCGGGAAACGCCGAATGCCTTCAGTGTGATCGGCAATCACGAGCGGCGTGTGGCGGGGGTTATCCGGGGGGCATCACAACCGGCGTGGAGCCAGAAGCAGTCGATGTCCATGATCCCCGAGGGCGAGCATGCCGATTGGGCGGCGTGGCTGGAATCGCTTCCGGCGGTCATCGAGACGCCTCACGCCATCGTCACCCATGCTCGTATGGACCCCGCCAGGACGTTGACCGACCAGGACGCCTACCACACGGCGGCGGTGGGTGGCGCGGCGGTCACGATTGACCTCGATGGCGGCGGTGTGCCTGTCTGGTTCAGTCAAATGCGCTTCGAGAAGCCAGTCTGCATGGGGCACATCGGCTATGCGCGGGTGGCGCTTGTCCCGGAGGGGCTCTACGCTCTGGACACGGGGGCTGTGCGCGGAGGCCAGCTTACGGCCGTGGTGTTCCCAACGAGATCGGAGTTCTGGATGAGACCATCTCCGCGCTTGGCATCGAGGAACGCGGACGACGTCTGCAAGCTCAACTTCGGGAGCGCTTCGGCAATATGCCGCCCCCCGGTCCCGCGCGTGGCGAGTACTTCAAGACGGTCAAGAACGCGTTGCCCGACTGGGGCAGCCGGAATCTGGCGGCCAGACTACTGAAGGATGCGCCCATCACCTTCCAGGATTTCGCCGTTGCCTTCCCGAACACAAAGCTGTGTGACGCAGCCGCGCTGCTGGACGGTTTATGGGGAGTATGTGAGTGTGGGAGTTTGTGGGTATGTGAGTCGGACGCCGGGTCTTCCGCGCACGCACCCCAAACCCACGCACCCACGTATTCCCTCTGCGCCACAGCGCCTCAGCGGGAGAAGGAACGCATCGTGAAGGTTCAAGTTCTCAGCGATTTGCACCTGGAGATGAATCCGTGCGAGATCCCCGTCGTCGGCGACGTGATCGTTCTGGCCGGAGACATCCATGTCGGGACCGAAGGGATTGCCTGGGCCAAGGAGCATTTTCCGGGACGGCCGGTCGTCTACGTGGCTGGGAATCACGAGTTCTACCGTCGTCTGTTCCCGGATCTGCTCGACGAACTCCGCACGGAAGCGGACGGCAGCAACGTCGTGTTTCTGGAGAACGACGCGTTCGTGACCGGGGGCGTCCGTTTCCTGGGCGCGACGCTCTGGACTGACTTCACGCTGCACGGCTACGCCCGGCAGGATATCAACATGGCCGCCGCTAAGCATGGGCTCAACGATTTCCGGGCCATCAAGAAAACGACCGGCGAACTCCTACGTCCGGCGGATGTGGCCGAAGCCCATCGCAGCTCGGTCGAGTGGCTCCGGGCGCGGATGGCCGAGGCGCACAAGGGTCCGACGGTCGTCGTCACGCATCATGTCCCCTGCATCATGAGCACCCATCCCCAGAATCGCTTCGATCCGCTGACCGCTGCGTTCGTCAGCAATCTGGAGAACCTGATCCTGGATCACCAGCCCGCGCTCTGGATCAGCGGCCACACCCACTACTGTTCTGACTACCGGATCGGCGAGACCCACCTGATCAGCAACCAGCGCGGGTACAGCGACCTCGACGACACCGGCGGGTTCAAGCCGGGCCTTGTTGTCGACCTCCCAGCGCCGGAACCTTGTTCCCCAACCACAGGAAACGACCCACGCGGTCCCCGCGTAGTCGCCGAAAGCGAAAGGTGCTCCCGATGAATAGCGACGAACAACCCACATTGACGACCGAACGGCTCATTCTGCGGCCGTTCACGATGGCCGACGCTCCAGCGGTGCAGCGGCTGGCCGGAGATCGCGCTGTCGCGGACACGACGGAGCGGATTCCGCACCCCTACAAGGACGGCATGGCGGAAGCCTGGATCGCGACCCACCCGCAGCAGTTCCTCGAACGGAAGCAATGCACCTTCGCCATCGTGCTCAAGGATGGCCAGCAGGTGATTGGCGCTGTGGGCTTGACGTTGACCGTGGCCCACTCTCGCGGCGAGCTGGGCTACTGGATCGGGCGTGAGTTCTGGAATCGCGGCTTCTGCACCGAGGCCGCGCGGGCGGTCATCGAGTACGGTTTCTCGGTCCTCGGTCTACACCGCATTCAGGCCCGGCACCTGACCCGCAACCCGGCGTCAGGCCGTGTCATGGCCAAGCTGGGCATGCTTCACGAGGGACGGCTTCGCGGGCACACGCGTAAGTGGGACGTGTTCGAGGATGTGGATGTGTACGGAGTAGTTCAACATGAAAGCTAGCCCTGACCATATTCCCTGTCCAATCTGTACCCAATCGGGCAGTCTCGTTACATCTGCGTATCCTGGGTATGTCGATAAAACATTTTTCCCCATATATTATTGTCACGCTTGTGACACCCAGTTCATCGATCCTGCTCACGGCGCCGATCTGTATCATGTGATCTATGGAGGCAAGAACCTTCCTGGATACAAGTGGTATTCTACCTATGCGACCCGAGTTCTCCATACATC
>CAZKWP010000213.1:0-2607 GCA_964556555.1 uncultured Syntrophomonadaceae bacterium | reverse complement strand
AGCATGGTAGCACCCTTCGAGCACCACTGATGTTCCGCTTCGCTTCACAATTAAGGTTGCAACACCCTGCGACGCCGAGCGACGAATATTTATGCATCCAAACCCGCGAAATATACCTTTTTGCAGTGGAATCATTCTTTAATAATCCATATTTGATAAATCTTGAATACATTAAGGAAAGCAAGCCTGTATCATTTATTATTGATACAGGCTTGTAATACGATTAGCTTTTATAACGATCATTGGGAGAGCCTCTGGACACAATATACCCCGAAATAGATCGCATCGGTTAATGGTATATTGTTATTTCCCTCTTTTCGCTGTTGTATTCCACCTTGGCGCCGAGATTCTCACTGATAAAGCGAAGTGGGACAAAGGTTCTGCCTGGCTGCATTATCTGGGGAGCACAATCCATGAGTACCTCCAGCCCATTTACATAAGCAATATTGGAGCCAATGGTGAGAATAATCTCTTGGCCGTCTTTCTTGATGAGAACCTTACGCTCGGCACCGTTCCATTCAACTTGAGCCCCCATGGCTTCGCTTATAAAGCGAACCGGAGCCATAGTCCTCCAGGCCGTGGCGTCAATGTATGGCGCCGCGTCCAGCAGGTACTCCTGTTTGCCGACTGTGACCAGTGGTGATCCAATAACCAGCTTAATATCCAGATTAGTACTGAACACTGCAAACTTGGTAAGATGGTTTACTTTAACCACCGCCATCCACTGACCGGTAGCGCTATCATATTCGGCAACAGATGGTATTTCAATCCATTTATGCTGTACTTCGTCAAAATAATGAACTACCGGGTGTTCCCCGTCAGCAATCTGGCTGGGATTATAGGGAACCTTGATAGTAATAAAATTGTTATCACCGAACTGGGTTGCACCATTGGTATTGATCTCATACATTTTACTACCCAATTTCAAAGCCAGGCCTTCAGGCACATAGGTGTTTGTATCCAGGGTATCAATTTCCTCGACGGAAAATGCAGCGTCCTGGGGCAAGGTCAAAACCGGGACCTCGACAATGACTCCCACAGACTGAACTGTTCCACCTGTATCCCGGTATATGATTTGATCTTCCGGCGTAGCTGCGCCGCCGCCGCCACCGCCACCACCGCCGGAATGAGGCGGAGGATCTACCGGTGGTGGATCTACCGGTTTTTTCGGCAATACTACATTCTTGATGCTGGTAATACCAGCAGTGGTACCGCTGGCATAACCCTGGTTGATATCAACCGTAATAACGCTTCCATAAACATAATTACTGTAATCCAGAGTATCTTCACCGCCACGGCCATCTATAAGACCCTCCAGTTCATAACCTTTCTGCAATATAAACTTGTCGGCCTTGGCGCCGCCTAACAGGTTCTCAATACAGCTCATTCCCAGACTGGAACTGCCTGATGTATAAGAACTGCTGGTACCGATTTGCCAGGTGGCTATCGAATCCAGTCCGGTAATGGAGTCAGTGGCCAGGCTGCCTATTATAGAGTTGATATTGCCAAACTGTCCAACACTGGCTTCCCGGCCATTAAATCCAGTGAAACTCCCGGAACCCAGCAGTACCAAGTTGCGCGGCGTAGTATAGTCCGAGAAGTCTAGAGTATTGGTGCCTGCCTGACCGTCCAGGGTGCCGTTCAAAAGGGCTTGATCTGCAAATACAAAGCTGTCATTGCCAGCTCCACCTAATAGGTTAAAGGTTTGCGTTCCATAAATTTCGAAACGGTCCTGGCCACTGCCTCCGATTAGGGTTTCAAAGTCACGGAAGATCAAGATCTGGCCGGAACTGCTGAAACTGCAAACGTCGTTCAGGTTAAATACCGAATCACTGTTTATACCGGTTAAAGTGTCATTTGCCATACTGCCAACAATCTGATCAATGTTGGTGAAGCCTGCCTTCAGGTTGCTTTCCCCACCCTTAAATCCGTCAATACCGCCTGTACCAGTCAGAATAACCTGTCTGTCGGTAGTGTAATTGCTGAAATCAACGGTATCGCTTCCGCTCTGACCGTCTAACAAACCGCTATAATTTATTCCGTCAGCCAAGATAAATTGGTCATTGCCAGCTCCGCCGTAAAGAGCCCCTTGGCTATCGGCTAAAATATTAAATGTATCTGCACCTGAACCGGACGTTATGCTGGTTGTATTCCCGGTCAAATGACTCAGGAGGTTAGTTCCGCTGACGATTTGGATTCCAGTCACATCCAGGGTAATGGTCATATCTGTTGTTACAGAACCTAGATCCAGGGCAGAATCACCTTCATCCTCATTTTCAAGGATATTGTCGATACCCCAGTTATCTTCAAAGCGGTAAGTATCGTTTCCTGTCCCCCCGTACATATTGTCATTACCGGTTCCGCCAATCAGGATATCATTGCCCGATTCGCCGTATAGTTCATCGTCACCTTCTCCACCTACCAGGGTATCGCTGCCACTTTCGCCACGGAGGATATCATTACCGGCTCCGCCCATAATCACATTGTCTTTACTGTCACCGGTAATATGGTCATGTCCGCTGCCGCCAGTCACATTTTCAATTCCGGAAATGCTTCCCGTAATTCCGGTGCTGCTTCCATCGCCGAGATTTACTGAAACGGCGCTAA
>CAZKWP010000212.1:0-2647 GCA_964556555.1 uncultured Syntrophomonadaceae bacterium | reverse complement strand
TCGGCTCCTCAGGATGACAAAACAGGTACTTTTTCAGTGGTCTCGGACGGTTCTTGCGGTTACGCTTTCAGAATAATTGATCTGCTTATCTCGGTTAGTCGCTCTATTTGTCTTGTCGGCAAATCTTTCTCTTTTAGTTCTTTTATGCATCTGTCTCTTTTTCTTTTTCTGTATTCAAAATCCTTTAAATGGAACTACTGAATAATATTTGCCCTTTTAACGGCTATTGCTTCTTTATCTGTCAAGCAGCAACAAATGAATAGGGTTTCCCATTAGGCAATATTTGTTTATTCCTCATCCGCTTTTGCTGTTCTTTCTTGCTCCTCTAGGCATAAAATACACCCCTACGGCTAATCGTACCACAGCTATGGGATTATATAACCACAAGAACCGTCCCTTGGTTTAAATATTTATCAAAAAAGACAAGGCTCTTTTGGTTTATAAACTCCAAAGTGTCATATCCAGATTTTCTATATCCACCGCCAAGAAGCGCACATACAATTGGCGACTTTCTAACTAAATCGGTCAATGAATAATGATTGCTGCCCTCAATATAATAGTTCTCTGCATTTCCGCTATGATATAAATTTTTGTTTTGAACATATTTGTTATCTGCTTTGCATCGTAGTAAAACATCTGCGTGTGAATATTCACAAAATAAAGTGCAGCCAGTGACAGCGTGCCTAATACCACCGAGGGTTTGAAGTACTCTGTCAACTTTTCCTGGATATGCAGATTGGCGGCGTATACATAACCGAAGATAAAAATTGGAACGACGGACGCCATATCTTAGATACGTAAGCGAAGCATGGAAAGGGATAATCGTCAGAATCACCAGCACCCGCAGCCAATCGATATAATAAAGCCGTTTGTGTTCCACATTTTCAGATGACATATCGAAGTCTTACCCTCCATACTCATTGATAATTTTTAGCATGTCACCTATAATCTCCAGGAGAACCAAAAGCCGGAACGAGTATCTTCATTCATTTTCTCCTATTTCCCCATCTCATTTACTCTCCATTGTAATCTTTTTTGTTAACACAAAGTTCATAAACATACCGTCCTCAGAATATGGATTATAATCATAGTCACCAAATATCTCTTTGATAACAAATCCGGTATTGCTTACCATTTCTTCGTAGTCATCCCGACTAATCAATGAAAAATGAATATCCAAAAACCGTTTATCAACCAATACATTGTTGGAATTATAGATCTCATAAAACTGCATACCCTTTATAGATTGTGCCTTTGGATCGTATTGGTTGTAATAGGAAACCACCAAGGTCTTATCTTGTTCAAGGGGGAATTGCCCTAAGACTCGATATTGGCCATCTGCTGTTTTTATTCTAAATGAAGGATTATAGAATGTACAAATAAAAATTCCGTCATCTGATAGATGATTAAAAATCTTATCAATTGCAATCTTCATTTTTTCTCTGTCCGCAATTTCGGGAAATGAATTGAAAGGTATAAATATAAGCCCATATTCTTCGTTAAGATTTAACTCACATACATCCTGGCATACAATTTTCAGCTTATTATCAAATCCTGTTGCTTTTCGTTCAAGTACTTTCAACATTTCTTCCGAGTAATCAACACATGTTAATTCAATTCCGTTATTTAGCAGAGGAATAGATACTCTGCCCGTACCGCTCATCAGTTCAAGGATCTTTCCTTTTGCTTGTTTAGCATAGTTATTGAAAAATTCTATATCGAAGTCTACTGCAACATA
The DNA here is from genome assembly GCA_964556555.1 of uncultured Syntrophomonadaceae bacterium. Taxonomy (GTDB): domain Bacteria; phylum Bacillota; class Ch66; order Ch66; family Ch109; genus CAYXHK01. The sequence goes on along the minus strand of CAZKWP010000212.1, from coordinate 909 downwards.
AGCATCATAAATATCTGCAACAAAATTAAAATCAATATTCTTCATAAAATTATCTCCCCTCTCCGTTTTTAAACATTTCCTCTCATCTATCATTAATAATAATCAAGATCTATGGATCTTGGCTACAAAGTCCAACGGCCTCTCGAAGATGTACTATGATTTATTCGACGTGTACTATGTTTTCCTCATTTTTCTCCACTCATTTTCTTTAGTTTGCCATATCCTTAACTAACTTGAAATATTCTTTAATGAGGAAGATTAATCAGTTAGAATAACGTATGGAAGGTATAGCAACAAAGGAAGCAGGAAGAACATCCCCTTGCTTCGTAAAGTTTAATTGGAGGCCTTGATCATGAGTTTGAGTTTTAGATATGCTGAAAAGTCTGATACCGCATTGATTCTGCAATTCATTAAAGAATTAGCCGAATATGAGCAAATGCTTGATGAAGTTATAGCTACCGAGGATATACTAAAAGAATGGCTGTTTGACAAGAAAAAAGCAGAGGTTATATTTACAGTAGCAGATGGAAGCGAAGTCGGATTTGCTCTGTTTTTTCATAACTTTTCTACGTTTTTGGGCAGAGCTGGCATATACCTGGAAGATTTATACGTGAAGCCACAATACAGGGGTCATGGATATGGGAAATTGATCTTGAAAAAGCTGGCACAAATTGCAGTTGAACGAGGATGCGGCAGACTGGAATGGTGGTGTCTGGATTGGAATAAAGCAAGTATCGATTTCTATTTATCGCTGGGAGCGAATCAGATGAGCGATTGGACAGTTTATAGAATTGCTGGCGACACTCTAAAACAATTAGCAAGTGATGAAAGCAAAACCCTGGTTAAATGATAGTCGGGCCGCAGTCAGCATTTCCAATCAATTTTCGCCGGGTTTGGTTCGTTCTCCAC
>CAZKWP010000211.1:0-2669 GCA_964556555.1 uncultured Syntrophomonadaceae bacterium | reverse complement strand
TGGCCCGGGCCAAAAACCGGGGCGCCGAGCTTGCCCAGGGGGAGATCCTGCTTTTTTGTGACGGACACTTAATCGTTCCCCCTTATTGGGTTGACGAGATCAGCGCTCCCCTGCGCAGCGGCGCAGCGGATGGCGTCACTCCCGGCATCGCGCCCCACGATGCGCCCGACCGGGTTGGATATGGCCAGACCTGGAACGCCAGCCTGCAGGTGCAGTGGCTAACCCGACCGTCCGAACTGACCCCGGTCCCAATTTTGCCGGGGGGCTGTATGGCCGTTCGCACCGCGGCGTTTCAACGAGTGCAGGGCTTTGACAGCGGTTTTTGGGTCTGGGGATACGAAGACCAGGAGATATCGCTGAATCTTTGGCTTCAAGGCTTTACCTTGGTCGTAAATCCCGCGGTCACCATCCTCCATGTTTTTCGCCAGCAGTTCCCCTACCCGGTGCGTAACGAGCACGTCAATTATAACCTGCTGCGGCTGGCTTACACGCATTTTAACTATGCCCGCATTCAGAAAGTAATCAAACTGATTGGCGGCAATCAGTATCCGCAGAATTTGATCCATCAGGTGCAGGCCGGACGCAGCGGAGAGCGGCGCAACCACTTCCTGGCCAGCCGCGTTTATAACGACGACTGGTATATGGAACGGTTTGGCATACCTTTTTAATGATCATATCCTTTTTAAGGATCTTATTTACTTTTTGATAACCCTATTTTCTTCTGAAAAATCTCTGTTTTGCTATTTTTAATTTAGTGAAGGCAACAAAACCGCGACCTCCGGTCTGATCATCTTTTACCGATCCGATTTAAATATTTTTATGTCAAGGTTAGAAAATATTTTCCGTAATCGTGTTTCTGGTTCATATTTCATCAGTTCATCGCCCCGGCCGGCGTTCCGCTTCCAGTACGGTTTTCAAATACTGGCCGGTATACGACTGCGGCACCTCGGCCACTTCTTCGGGCGTTCCGACCGCAATGATTTCCCCGCCCCGGTTACCGCCCTCCGGCCCTAGGTCAATCAGGTAGTCCGCGGTTTTAATCACGTCTAAGTTATGCTCAATCACTACCACCGTATCGCCGGCTTCCACCAACTGAAGCAAAACTGTCAGCAGTTTATGCACATCCGCCTTGTGCAGCCCGGTGGTCGGTTCATCCAACAGGTAAATCGTCTTCCCGGTACTGCGCCGGCTGAGTTCCGTGGCCAGTTTGACCCGCTGCGCCTCGCCCCCGGAAAGGGTGGTGGCCGGCTGCCCTAAACGGATATACCCGAGCCCGACCTCCTGCAGGGTCAATAACTTTTTATATATCGCGGGGTGGTTCTGGAAAAACTCCACCGCTTCGTCCACGGTCATATCCAAGACATCGGCAATGTTTTTCCCCTTAAAGCGAATCTCCAGGGTCTCGCGGTTGTAGCGCTTGCTGTTGCAGACTTCGCAGGGCACGTAGACGTCCGGCAGGAAGTGCATTTCTATTTTCAGGATTCCATCGCCCTTACAGGCCTCACAGCGCCCGCCCTTAACGTTGAAGCTGAACCGTCCCGCCTTATAACCCCGCACCTTGGCTTCCGTGGTCTGGGAAAACAGTTCCCGAATCCGGTCAAACACCCCGGTGTAGGTGGCCGGGTTCGATCGCGGGGTGCGGCCAATCGGCGACTGGTCAATCTCAATCACCTTGTCCAAATACTGCAGTCCCCTAATCGTATCGTGATCGCCCGCTTTAGTGGAAGCCCGGTTTAAGACATGGGCCAGTTTCTTGTAAAGAATTTCATTGATTAAGGTACTCTTGCCCGAACCCGAAACCCCGGTGACACAGGTGAAAACCCCCAGCGGGATGCGGACCTTAATGTTTTTCAGGTTGTTTTCCCTTGCCCCTTCAATCTCCAGCCACTTGCCGTTCCCCGGGCGTCTCGCCGCCGGCAGGGGAATCCGTTTGCGGCCGCTGAAGTACTGACCGGTCAGCGATTCAGGGTTCTTTTCAATCTCCGCTAGTTTGCCCTGCGCCACGACCTGCCCGCCGTGCGCCCCGGCCCCCGGCCCCATGTCCACCACAAAATCCGCTTCCCGGATCGTATCCTCGTCGTGCTCCACCACGATCAGGGTATTCCCCAGGTCCCGCAGGCGTTTTAAGGTCTCGATCAGCTTGGCGTTATCCCGCTGGTGCAAGCCGATACTCGGCTCATCCAGAATGTACAAAACGCCCATCAGACTGGAGCCGATCTGCGTGGCCAGCCGAATCCGCTGCGCCTCTCCCCCCGATAAGGTGGCGGATTTGCGGTCCAGGGTCAGGTAATCCAAGCCCACCTTTACCATGAAGTCCAGCCTTTCCTGGATTTCCTTTAAAATCATGGCGGCGATGGCCTGCTCCCGGGGGGTTAAAATAAGTTCCCTAAAATATTGCTGGGTTTCCACTACCGAAAGACGGGTCAGTTCATAGATATTCAAATCCCCGATCTTCACCGCCAGGGTTTCCGGCCGCAGCCGCGCCCCTTTGCAGGCCTGACAAGGGTTGGTGCTCATGTACTTTTCTATTTCCTGCCGCGAATACTCAGAATGGCTCTCGCGATAACGCCGGTTCAGGGTATTGATCGTCCCTTCCCAGACCCCGGTATAAGCGGACTGCTCCCCGGACGTATTCTGAAAACGGTAGCGGATTTTTTCTTTCCCCGAAC
>CAZKWP010000210.1:0-2674 GCA_964556555.1 uncultured Syntrophomonadaceae bacterium | reverse complement strand
CACAAACCAGGGGCGTCTGACCATAATATCGGTAATTTGGGAAAGGTCTAAAGGAGCCAGAGGAGCCAGATAGGGTACCCCAAAAGAGCTTAAAGAAACCATCCTTAGCAACACTACCACCAGTACGATCATAATTCCCAGGAAACCCAGCACGGCTGATGCAGCCAGGAATCCGAACCTTAAGATGCGAACTATAAGTGAAGCATTGTAGGAAGGTGACACAAACGAAGCTATACCCGTAGCCGCAACTACTACCACCATGGGAGTGGATACCAGGCCTGCCCGAACCGCAGCATCTCCAATAATTAAGGCTCCTACAATGCTTACTGCCGGACCAACTGCTCGCGGTAATCTGATACCAGCTTCGCGAAGCATTTCAAACATGGCCTCCAGTATAAAGGCTTCCACAAAGGACGGAAAGGGAACCCCCTCCCGGCTGGCAGCAATAGTTAACAACAGTGCCGTAGGTATCATTTCATGATGATAGCTAATCAAAGCCACATACAAGGAAGGCAGGAGCAAGGCTAACCAAAAAGCGAGAAATCGCAATAATCTAATCAAAGAAGCCGGAGTATAATGCATATAGTAATCATCCGGGGAGGAAATATATTCGCTGAAGCTGGTAGGAACTATCAATGCCATAGGAGATCCATCCACCATGATGCAGATCCTTCCTTCCAATAGCTGACCACAGACCCGGTCCGGCCTTTCAGTATGAGTAACCTGGGAAAATAGAGTCTTATTATCATCAATAATGAATTCCTTAATATAGTTGGTGTCTAAAACTCCATCGATATCGATCTCACTTATACGTTTTTTGACTTCTTCAATAAGCGGGTCAGGTGCTATGTTTTTTATATAACACATGATAACATCAGTTTTAGTTATTCTTCCCAGAACAAAACTTTCTATTTTAAAATTGCTGGATTTGATCCTTCTCCTGATTTGGGCAGTATTGAATCTAAGGGTCTCATTAAAACCCTCTTTGGGACCAAAAATAACTACTTCATTCTCAGGTGAAGCAATACTTCTGGTCTGCCAGCTCCTGGTACCAGCAATCACTGCATCCTGATAACCATCAATTAGTAAGGCACTGTCTCCAGAGCCTACATGATGGCAAAGCTCATCCCAGGTTTTAACGGCTTTTATTTCTGCTGGGGATATTATTTTGTTTTTAACCTCCTGGAAGATATCCTGTCCCTGCAGGTCATCTTTACTTTCCGTCATATCTATACTGAGCAATAAAGGCCGCAGAATATTGTGTTCTATTTCGTCTTTGTTAACCAGACCATCGAAATAGACCAAGAGCCCTCTGGTCTCAGAACTGCCAAAACTGAACTCTCTTAAGACGATATCTGAACAGGCCTCATATAGTATCCCCAACTTGGTCTGGTTATCTTCCAGGGAGGCAGATATATTGGCTTTAATTATTTCTGGTGGACTGTCGACTGCTTTCTGATCTTCCTTGTTCTTTATATACCGCACAATTTCACCCCTTTCCCATAGCTGGCATTATCCCCCATAGTTTTAGCTCCAGCTGATAAATCTATGCAGAGATACAAGACCATAATGGATAGCCCGCAAAACCTATCATGCTGTTTTTCCCCTCTTTTTCTTCTGCTGCATATTTGGCATCGTGTTATCAGTCAGGTGCGTTTTAATAATAATTACCAGCAGTATTACAAAAGGAATCACAATAAAAAACAGGCTTTCTATTATCGGAATTATCACCCGGGTAACTACTAGCAGTTCCAGAATATTAGCACTAATTATTATCGAAGTGATACCTATAAGCAGCGAACTGGCAGCCGCTAGAAATTTATAATCATGAAGATTAAACAAGACTTGAGTGGAATAACAGGCCATAAACCAGGACATCACTATTACTCCATATATTCCCAATATCCAGATGCCAATGAAAATTATATCAATATTTTGGATAAAATTGCCTATATTGACCAGGGTAACCATGGTGAAGGTGGGAAAGGTCAACACAGAAGTAATAATAGGCCCGAAAGTCATTATGGTTGCCAGTGTAGTTATACCGATAATCAGCACATAGGTCAATAAAGCTTTGGTCATGATAGAAGTGGTCTGAATCTTATCCTGACACCAGAAGCCCAGGGTCAATACGATGAAGAGTTTACCCGCCACAAAGCTAGTATTTCCCATGGCCAGCGCCATGTTCTTGTAGTCCAGGTGTCCCAGCGGCAAAAGCCTTTCCACACTGCCCTGCTGCCCCATTATAAGAACTGCCAGGAAGATGGAAAAAGGAGCTCCAACTACAAGTATAATCTCATGCAGACGGGCCAGATTACCGATACCTGACCTTATCCCTATCACCAGAACCAGAATCAACACCACAATGTGGATGCTTATGGGAGTACCCGGCAGCACATTAGTCTCTATGAAATCGGTAAAAAGGCGCAGTGTATAGCTGGCTAAAAAGACGAAAAACAGGATGTAACAAAAACCTGTCACCTTACCAAGAGGCTGGCCAAGATGTTGTATCAATAACCTTGGGAAGGGATCATGGCTTTTTTTTAGAATATGGCTAAACATGAGCACGATCAGATAACCAGGGATAATGGACAGAAAAGCTGCCATCCAGGCATTTTGCTGTAGTATATTGGTTAACATTTGCGGAATTTCCAGCCAGGCCAGGGGGGTTAGG
>CAZKWP010000209.1:0-2695 GCA_964556555.1 uncultured Syntrophomonadaceae bacterium | reverse complement strand
CGGTGGGCGCAGTGGCCCGTTTGATGCTGGAGGAATTGGGCGTTACCGTTATGGGGTGGGTGGAGCAGATTGGACCGGTTCACTCCTCGGGGACTGCTAAAGAGGCTTTTGAGCACTGGCTAAAGGATCAGGCCGGGTCTCCCGGTGAATCCATTCAGGCTTTTTTAGATAACTGGCGAAATAAAATAATCGATTCCTCAGTCTACTGCCCCGACTCCCTGGCTTCAAGTCAGATGAGCCGGGTGATTGATCAGGCGCGGGAGGAAGGGGACACGCTGGGCGGGACGTTTGTGGTCACCGCGTGGGGACTGCCGCCGGGCCTGGGAAGTTATGTCCACTGGGATCGCCGTTTGGACGGTCGTCTGGCTGGGGCGCTGATGAGTATTCCCGGGATCAAAGGTGTTGAAATCGGTCCCGGTTTTGAAGTGTCCCGGGAGCGTGGTTCGCGGGCGCATGATGAGATTTTCTACTCTTCGGAGGCCGGGCTTTACCGGGAAACCAACCGGGCTGGCGGGTTGGAAGGCGGGGTGACCAATGGTCAGCTGCTGATCGTCCGGGCGGCCATGAAGCCAATCCCGACGCTTTTAAAACCCCTGCGCAGCGTGGATATGGAAACGAAGGAAGCGGTGCTGGCTGCTGTAGAAAGATCCGATGTTTGCGCGGTGCCGGCTGCCAGTGTGGTGGGAGAGGCGGCGGTAGCGTTTATCTTAGCCCAGGCGGTTTTAGAAAGGTTCTCTGGGGATACGATGGAAGAATTGAAAAAGGATTGGGATGATTATTGGGAGTACCTCCAGAAAGCGAGGCGTTAGGCCTGAAAACGAATATCGCCTTAATCGGCTTTATGGGTACGGGGAAGACTACGGTAGGACGGGCTTTGGCCAAAATGCTGCATAAAGATTTTGTGGATACGGACGTGGAGATTGAAAAGGCCACCGGTATGAAAATTGAGGAGATTTTTACCCGCTTTGGGGAGATTCGTTTTCGTTCGGAAGAGAGTCTGGCCGTCAAAAAGGCCGCCGGGATGCAAAACTGTGTGATCGCGACCGGGGGCGGAGCGGTGCTTCGTCCAGAGAACCTGGAGCATTTGAAAACTTCCTGTTATATTGTCTGTCTGCAGGCTGCGCCAGAAATTATCCAAACCCGGGTTTCCCGGCGTATCCGTCCTTTGCTGCGTAAAGACCGGTCGGTACAATATATCGAGACGCTGCTGCAGGAAAGGCAGGCCTATTACCAGGAAGCGGATCTTTACGTTGACACTTCGGGATTCAATCAGGAAGAGGTTGCGGCGGAGATTTCGGCCTGGCTCCAAGATGAAGCGGTATTTAGGAAATAAGTAATTATAAAAAATAAGTAATCATAAATAAGTAATTAACGATTAAAGATACGTATCAGTAATTGGAAATAAGGAACAGGATGAAAAAACAGTGAGTGATCAAATAGCGGACAGTCAAAAAAGAACCATTATGGTGGAGGTAGAACCGGGGAATAAGCTGACTTATCCGATACACCTCCAGGCCGGATTGCTTACTCAGTTGGGGCCTTTGCTTAAAGCAGCGGGTTTCGCTGCCAAAGCTTTACTGGTTACCAACCCTACTGTGGCCAAATGGCATCTTGCCCCGGCCCAGAAGAGTCTGGCAGCGGCCGGGATTAAGGCCAGCGTAGCCTTAGTGCCAGATGGGGAAAATTATAAAACCCTGCAAAGTGCGGAACTCTTGTACGATGCGGCCTTAAAAGCCGGTCTGGATCGTCATTCACCGGTGCTCGCCTTAGGGGGCGGCGTTATCGGTGACCTGGCCGGGTTTGTGGCGGCGACTTATCAAAGAGGGGTGTCGCTCGTTCAGATTCCCACCACCCTGCTGGCGCAGGTAGACAGCAGCGTGGGGGGCAAGGTCGCCGTGAACCACCCGGCCGGGAAAAACATGATTGGGGCTTTTTATCAACCCGCTTTCGTCTTGATTGACCCGGAGACGCTTAATACTTTGCCGGCCAGAGAACTGATTGCCGGCATGGCCGAGGTGATTAAGTACGGGGTAATCTGGGACCGGGAATTTTTTGCGTATCTGGAAGCGCACCTGCCCCAAGCCTTAAGTTTAGAGCCGACGGTTATCCCCCGGGTAATTGAGCAGTGCTGCAAAATAAAGGCCTTGATCGTCGGTCAGGATGAACGGGAGCATGGGGTGCGTACCCTGCTTAACCTAGGGCATACGGTAGGCCATGCCCTGGAGTCGATCACCAATTATGAAGTGTACCGGCACGGCGAGGCCGTGGCAATTGGCATGGCCGCGGCTGGTTACCTGGCCGAAGAATTAGGCTGGTGGAGCAGTTCGACTAATCAGCGGATGCTGCAGTTATTAAGGCGAACCGGTCTGCCGCTTTTAATCCCGGGTTTTAATAGCAGCAGCTTAATGGAGTTAATCGCCCACGACAAGAAATCACTCGGCAATACCGTGCGTTGGGTATTGCCTCGGGAATTAGGCCGAGCGGAAATTTGCCCGCAAGTACCGGATGAATTGGTGCGCCGGGTACTGGAGCGTATGGGCGCTAAGGAAACCTAGAATGATCAGAGCAATTTCGCGGGTAAATTATAAAGAAACGCGCGGCATACGGAGTGAGCCCGAGCAATAAGAAAATTTTACACGCCGATAGAAAGTCGTTTGTCTGAAACCGCAATCACGGTTCCAACAGGCGACTTTTT
>CAZKWP010000208.1:0-2701 GCA_964556555.1 uncultured Syntrophomonadaceae bacterium | reverse complement strand
CAACGGCCTGGAAGCCCTGGAAATTGTGGATGCAAACGAGATCCACCTGATCATAATGGATATTATGATGCCGAAAATGGACGGCATCCGGGCCACCCTGAAGCTGCGCGAGGAGCGGAATCTCCCGATTATCATGCTGTCGGCCAAGGGGGAGGAAACGGACAAGATCCTGGGCCTGAATATGGGCGCGGACGATTATATCACCAAGCCTTTCAGCCCCTTGGAACTGATTGCCCGGGTCAAGTCGCAGCTGCGCCGCTATACGGCTTTGGGCAGCCTGGAGGCAAAAAACAGTTTATATAAATCCGGCGGGCTGGTCATCGATGATGAGCAGAAGCAGATTACGGTGGACGGGGAAGAGGTCAAACTGACGCCGGTCCAGTATAAGATTTTGCAGCTGCTGACGGCGAACGCCGGGCGGGTGTTTTCGATTGAGGAGATCTACGAGCGGGTCTGGCAGGAGAACGCCTATCACGCGGAAAACACGGTGGCCGTGCACATCCGCAAGATCCGCGAAAAGATTGAGATCAATCCGAAGGAGCCTAAATACTTGAAGGTGGTGTGGGGGATTGGATATAAAGTCGAAAAGCTTTAGCCACGCTTTGTTTACCAAGCTGGTGGTTTTTATATTGGTCATCGGATGCTTCACCGGGGCGGTGACCGTATTTTTAAATACAGTAAGCCGGCAGGGCGGGAATTTTGAGGCGGCTTTTGAAAAGGACTATTATCACAGCCGTGATTTTCGGGACGACAACAGTCAGCTGGCTCTGACCCTGGCCAAATTGGTCACTGAGTATAAGAGTGAGGTGTACATTTTACAGGGGGGGACCATCACCGAGGAGGAACTCCGCGCGGAAGAAGACCGTTTGTACGCTGAATTTGAGAGCAACGACCGGGAGTATGACCCGAAACTGTCCAATAAGGAAAATTATAAGCGTTTTACCGAACTGTACACGGGGAGAATTGCCCAGGCGAGGACTAGACTGATTCAAGCTGACTTGCGTGAATATCAGGCTGCTCTGCAGAAACTGGCCGAATATCCGGGGGTTTATTATTACGCCAGCAACGGGGTGCAGGTATTCACCAACAGCCCCAGCCCGGACAAAGCTTTCTTTAAAGCTAATCCGGCCTATCTGATCTATGACCAGACGGAAGCGATCGGCTTTCCGCCGGATGTCAATGATCACCTTTTTGCTTATTCGTTCAGCTTTAATAACCGGGACAGCCTGCTGAATCCCCAGAACGATGTCATTTATATTGCCTTTACCCCGCAGTTTCTGGATCCCCGAAGCGAGGCCTGGCAAAACAACCAGGTTATCATTGCGAACAGTTTTAAGCAGATCGGGGGTCTGAGCCTGGGGCTGCTGGCGGCTTTGATCTTTTTGCTGGTGATAGCCGGCCGCAAAGCTTTTGGCGATCAAGAGGTGCATCTAAACAGTCCGGACCGGCTCTATACCGACCTCAACCTCTGCGTCTGCGTTTTGCTGATCGGGCTGTGGATGGGGACGATCAGTTTTCTCTTGTTTGAGCAGCAGTTTTACCAGGCGACCTTTCCGGTCACCCTGGTGATCGGGGCCTGCGGTTTAAGCCTGGTCCTGTCCTTGGTAAGGCATCTGAAGAACCGCACCCTGCTCAAGCATTCGCTGACCTATACGGTGCTGGCTAAATTGTTCGGGTTCCTGCGGGATTTATACAACAGCGGGAGTATCGCCTGGAAGGTAGTTTTAATCGTGATCGGCTATCCCTTGATTGTAGGGGCCACCTTCTTCATGTTCCCGATTACGATCGGGGCTGCGGTCTGGCTGGCGTTTAAAAAGGTGCAGGAATACCAGGCGATCCAGGCAGGATTGGCGCGGGTCCGGGAGGGTGACCTGCAGCATAAGATCACGGTGGCCGGCAAGGGGGAACTGGCCAAACCGGCGGAGGATATCAACCGGATGACGGAGGGCCTGAACAAGGCGGTGGCGAGTGAACTGAAAAGCGAACGCCTGAAAACCGAGTTGATCACGAACGTGTCCCACGATATCCGCACCCCTCTGACCTCGATCATTACTTACGTGGACCTGCTGAAAGGGGAAAAGGACCCCGGCCAGGCGGCCAAGTACCTGGAGGTGATCGACCAGAAGTCGCAGCGCTTAAAAACTCTGACGGATGATCTTTTCGAGGCGGCGAAGGCCACGAGCGGCAGCATTCCGGTGAACCTGGAGAAGATCGACGTGTCTGCTCTGATCACGCAGGGCTTAGGCGAACTGGACGACAAAATCCAGGCGCAGCAGCTGGAGTTTAAGCTGAATTATCCGCCGGAGAAGGTCTATATCAAGGCGGACGGCAAATTGTTCTGGCGCGCCCTGGAGAATCTGTTTGCCAACATCTTTAAATACGCGCTGCCCGGCTCGCGGGTGTATATCGAGGTGGAGGATCTAGGGGAGTCGGCGCGGCTGGTGCTCAAAAATATTTCCGCCGCGGAGCTGAACGTTTCGGCGGAGGCGCTGCAGGAACGGTTTGTGCGGGGCGATGAGGCCCGGAGCAGCCAGGGCAGCGGCTTGGGTCTGTCGATTGCCAAAAGCTTGATTGAAATCCAGAAAGGCCGGTTTGAGCTGGAGATCGACGGGGATCTGTTTAAGGTGATTATTCTGATGCCGAAGTAGGCGCAGAAAACGTATGACGTATTGAGAACATGTCCGTGGGCGAGAGAGGCTGC
>CAZKWP010000207.1:0-2766 GCA_964556555.1 uncultured Syntrophomonadaceae bacterium | reverse complement strand
AGATATGCAGAAATGCGGATACTCACGTCGGCATCAGTTCCTGCGACAGCCCTGTAGGTTCAGGAAAAACCACTTCCATAATGGCACACCTGCTCGCACAGGCCCAAAAACGAGGATTGCGGCGTATTTTTGTCGTTTTACCCTTCACAAATATAATCAAGCAGTCTGTTAACGTCTATCGGGATATGCTGGTACTGCCGGGTGAAGATGCGGAAGATGTAGTGGCTGAATTGCACCATCGCGCAGACTTTGAAAGTGAGGAGGCCCGGCATTTAACTGCACTTTGGCGAGCTCCTATTATCGTAACTACTGCCGTTGCATTTTTTGAGACTCTTGCATCGAATTCAACAGCAACACTGCGTCGTCTTCACGAATTACCCGGCAGTGCGGTCTTTGTTGACGAGTCACATGCGGCGCTTCCAGCTAACCTCTTACCCCTCGCGTGGAAATGGATTAATGCTTATGCTTCTGACTGGAGCTGTTACTGGGTTTTGGCGTCAGGCTCTCTGAATCGGTTTTGGATGATTCCGGAAATTGCTGAATCAGCTACTTCTATTCATGTACCTGAAATCATTGACGAGAACGTTCGCCGGGATTTATCCGAATATGAAAACAAACGAATTATTTATCAGAGCGATTTGCAGCCTAAAGCGACTTCAGAGCTTGCCAACTGGATTGTAGAATTTCCCGGACCACGACTTGTGATTTTGAATACCGTCCAAAGTGCAGCTGTATTGGCAGACTATTTCTCAAAAAATTACGGAAGAGAACATATAGAACATTTATCAACTGCCTTGACTTCCAAAGATCGCGATCACACGCTTGAGCAGGTAAAAAGCCGGTTGAAAGATAAACATGATGCCGATTGGACTTTGGTTGCTACCTCCTGTGTTGAAGCCGGGATGGATCTATCATTTAAAAACGGATTCCGGGAACTTGGTTCGCTATCGTCTTTGCTGCAAGCTTCGGGACGTGTCAATAGAGAAGGAAAAGATAATGAGGCGGAAATGTGGACATTTTGTATTTCTGAAGATGGTATGTTGAAGTTGAATCCTGGTTTGAAGCAGGCGAGCAAAGTTTTGAAAGGATATTTAGAAAACGGTATAACAATTGTTCCAGAACTAAGTACGAAATCCATTGCTGATGAGATTGCGCTATATGGACTGCCCGGAAAACGCGAAAAGCTGGTGTCATATGAAGGAATTCAGAACTTCCCACAAGTTGAACACGATTTCAAAGTGATAAACTCTAATACTCGGATCGTGGTTGTAGATCCGACTGTTGCTAATCAGTTGAAATATGGAGGATTCGACTGGCGTGAACTTCAAAAGGTATCAGTACAAATTGCCAAATATAAGCTGGATGAGTGCAGGACCCCTATAATTCTGGATGATATATACCAATGGAATCTTGATTACGATGGTTTCCTTGGGTATATGTCAGGTATCATATCCTTAAAAAAATATATTGGTGAAGCCATAATAATTTAATTCTATTTCAGATGGAGATTCGAATGGGATACCAATAAGAAGAATTATAAGAAACTTCAGGCCAAAATTTATGCAAAAGGTTGAAAATAAAATGGAAACCGATTTTACAGACGAAGACTTCCTGCTTCTTTCAGGAATTCAGCATATGGCTTTCTGTGAACGGCAGTGGGCACTTATCCATATTGAGCAGGTCTGGGCAGAAAATCTTCGCACCCTGGAAGGGAAACACTTGCATGACCGTGCGGATGATCCCTTTGGGGATGAAACACGTAAGGGCATCAGGGTAGTAAGAGCCATGCCGGTTGTGAGCAACAGGCTTGGACTTCGCGGCGTCGCTGATGTTGTGGAATTCCATAGGGTAGAGGCAGCACAAGAAGGAACCGCTATACGGTTAAATAACCGAAAAGGCTGGTGGAAGCCCTACCCGGTGGAATATAAGCGCGGTCGTCCCAAGCGTGATGACCGAGATGCTGTACAGCTTTGTGCTCAAGCGATAGCCTTGGAAGAAATGCTGGATACAGTAATAGAATCAGGTTTTCTTTATTACAATCAAATAAAGCACCGGGAACATATCGCAATTGATGCAGCACTGCGTGGAAGGGTAGAAGAACTTGCCAGGAAAATGCATAATATGATGGCTGTGGGGATAACCCCAAAGGCAACAAAAGGTAAGCGCTGTTCCTTATGCTCTCTAAGTGAAATCTGTCAGCCTTCTCTTACTTTGCGGTATCGTTCAATTGAAAGTTATTTAGCGCGAATGGTTGATTCAGAGGTGGTGGATTATTGAAGAAACTATTAAATACCCTTTATGTAACAATGCCCGGCGCGTATTTGACCCGGGACGGGGAAAACGTAGTGATTAAAGCTGAGAATGAGAATAAATTTCGGATCCCGATTCATAATCTTGAAGGAATTGTATGTTTCAACTTTACAGGAGCAAGTCCAGGACTAATGAGTCTGTGTTGTGAAAGAGGTGTTGCACTATCCTTTTTAACGGAATCCGGAAGATTTATGGGAAGGGTTACCGGTAGAGTATCGGGCAATATCCTTTTGAGAAGAACTCAGTACCGTTGGACAGAAAACGATGCAATTTCGTCCCGGCTTGCTAAGAGATTTATACTAGCTAAAACAATAAACAGTAGAGCTGTTTTACATCGTGCAGTACGTGATCATCCCAATAATACTGATACGGAATTAATAACCAACCTTATGAGAAGTTTAGCAAACTTAATCAATCAACTGGACAAAGCGCAGGACTTGGATGTACTGCGAGGGT
>CAZKWP010000206.1:0-2770 GCA_964556555.1 uncultured Syntrophomonadaceae bacterium | reverse complement strand
TACGCCCCCTGTTCTTGCATCGGGATTGCTTCGGGATCGGTATCCCTTCCGATATCTAGTCATGGGTTATGTGGAGCCGGCCCTGGATCTGGCCGATATGGGCCGGGACTCCCTGCTGCAATCTGGGGTGATTCGGGGTGTGCATTCCCTGTGCGCCGGCCTCCACCAAAAAGGATGCAGGCTGGCTCCCCGGCAAGATCCACGGGAAAGGCTATTGCGGATGCGCGGGTTGTCGCCGGGTCTGATACAGGACCTTCAGCAGCCTGCGGAAGGACCCCGGGTTTTGGTGCATGGGGATATGACCCGGGATAATTTAATTTATACTCACGATGGCAGCTTGTATCTGCTGGATTTTGCCGATTGTGCCTTGGAGCCCGTTTGGTATGAGTGGCCGGCCCTGGTATTTGAGCTTTTGCTGGCACGACCCCGGGCAGTGCGGGAGCTAAGCCCTTATCCGCTTCCCGTTTTTGTGGAGGAGATAATAAAGGGGCTGCGTTTGCACCGTTTCGCAGGAAACATACTCAAGGATTTTTTTGCCCGAGAAGGGATTCCGCCTGGCGAAATTGATTCCGAGCAAAGATTGCGGCGTCTTTTGGCGGAGAGCTTTGCGGCGGAATGACGCCGACGCCATGATGGCCGAGTATGAGCGGGGCAGGCCCCCGCCAGTCATAATCTGTGGCAACAACATGAAAAAAGCCGCCCGGGACCGGGGCGGCTTTTGCTTGTGTTGTGTGTGACGGTATTAGTCGACAACCACTTCGGTGAACAGGCCGTAGGTCTGGTACACACCGATGCCGGTTTTGTAGTTGGCAGTGGCGGCAGCCATCATGTCGGCCAGGCCGTTGTCGATGGCGTACTGCTGGAAGGTGTTCCAGATCTGCTCAACTTCTTCGTCGGAGGAGGCCAGAATCATGTTGGTAGCGGCCTTGGTCCACTCGTCGTTGATCTTGGTCTGGCTGGCATAGGCTTCATCCGTGGAGGCCACGATCGCCTTGGCCAGGGTGGGGTTGCGGTTCTCGGCCATGATGACCTTGACGGCCTTCAGGCGCTCGAGGCGCTGCTTGGTGTCATAGATGCCGTACTTGCTGTACTGCACATTGGCATCTTCTTCAAGGAAGGCGCCCAGGACCCAGTTCAGGCCTTCGGTGAAGTCGGAGCCCTGGAAGTACCACACGCCGCTCATCTGCAGCTTCTCTTCGTCAGTGGCAGCTTTGTAGGCAGCGGTGTCCACGGGGATCATGTTGGCGTTGTATTCCCACTTGACGCCTTCCACACCGAAGTAAGCCAGCCAGTCGCCGTCCGGGCTCTTGCAGAACTCGGCAAAGCGCAGGGCGCGTTCCGGATAGGGATTGCTCTTGGCGATGAAGAAGGAAGCCCAGCCCACACCGTTGCTCTCGTAGATGGCGTTGTTCACACCGTTGTAGGTGATCAGACCCAACTGCTGGAAGTAGGGCTTGGTGAGGTCGTCATAGAATCCGCCGAAAGCATCGGCAAGACGCATGCGGCTGTTGGAGTCGGGGCCGGCGGCGCAGTTGTAACGGAAGGCGAAGACTTCGCCGGAATCGTTACGGGCCCACTGGTCTTCGGGGCGGACACCCATGTAATCCGCAACGAGGATGCCGTCGCGGTACCACTTGCTCTGCAGCTTGTAGTAAGCCAGGTAGGCGGCCTTGGTGGCTTCGTCGGAGTACATGGTCCACTCGATGGACTTGGTGTCATTGTTCCACACCGTGCGGTTCTGGGCGCCCATGGCGTAGGCAATGGGGTCGGTCCAGTTGGGATGGGGGTTGTAAATCATGGTGATGCCGGAAACGGAAGCATCACCGGCGGCGATGGCGTCCTTCACCTTGTAGAAGAGGGTATCCAGTTCTTCCACGGAGGTGGGCACGGTCTCGCCCATCTTCTCGATGACATCCAGGCGGACGGCGGCGGCGTAGTTGGCCATGTTGCCGTACCAGCGGTCATCTTCAAAGCAGCGGTCGTTCTTGTAGTGGGTCTTGAAGGTGTAGATATGGCCGTCGGGCGCCGTGTTGTTGGGCAGCTCGATGGTATCCACCAACTGCAGGAACTCGGGGCAGGCGGTTTCGCCCAGCACGTCCCAAGCGTAGCAGACATCCTGGTCGTAGTAGCGCTCAACCTGGTTGTCGCAGAAAATCAGGTCGGGCAGCTCGTTGCCGGCCAGCAGCACGGACAGCTGCGTGGTGTCGGAAGCCTTGGTCACGGTCAGGTTGACGCCGGTCAAGCGGGTCATTTCCTCGGCGGTGGCGCCTTCCCAAGTGTCACGGCCCCACCAGTCCCAGTCAATCCACACGTCCATGTCCACCGGAGAAGTATCCAGTGTCCAGGAAGCGGTGTTCCAATCCATCGTCACTTCCGCAGCGGTGGTGGTTTCTTCTTCGGCAGCCGTGGTGGTCGTTTCCTCAGCCGCGGTCGTCGTGGTCGTGGTAGTCGCGGTGGTCGTGGAGCAAGCCGCAAGGCCCAGAGCCATGACCATGCAGAGCACCAGCAGCCATGCATAGACTTTCTTCATGAGTGTTCCTCCTTAATGATTTGTGTCGGGGTCCCAACACCGTCACAAGCGAACCTTTCGGCTCACAACCAAAGTATAGGACGAAAAAAGCAAAATTGCAATGCCTCGGCAGCGGCGGACGGATGCAAATTTAATATTTATTCATATTATGTATATCTATTAAAATATTTCTTGGTTTTTACGGGAATAAAAATTTCAAATATGCATTTTGTATATATTTATAAATCTTTAATGGCAAAG
>CAZKWP010000205.1:0-2780 GCA_964556555.1 uncultured Syntrophomonadaceae bacterium | reverse complement strand
CGGCAGGACGGAGGGTCTACACTTGGCCGCGTAGGAAGAAAACGGGACTCTCAAGCGAGGTACTTCATGGGAGAAATACCCACCTGGCGGGGGAACTTGCGAACCAGCGAGAACCGGTCGATTCCCACGCGGTGAAAGTATCGGCCATCGGCGCCAAACCCACGGGGTACGACGACTTCTTCGAGTCGAACGGCCAGGCGTTTTCCAACGAGACGGCTACGAAATCAACATTTACGGCACATGCGGCACATACCGCAATGGCAAATGGATCTGGGTCAAACACGAACACGGCACACGACCGGATCAAATCCTCAAGTCCGGAGAAGAGCAACCCGCCGATGAAGAAATGCGCGACCCTCTGCCTCGGGACGTTCAGCGCGCGTTCATACTGGCAGGCAACCATTCCTGACCGATCATGACACCGAAAACATGGTCTACACACCACAGGGGCACAAAGGATCGCATCCCTACCTGGTTCACGAATTTGTAAGCGCGATCGCCGAAGGACGAATGCCTGCCATCAACGCCTGGGAAGCCGCGCGCTACATGGCCATGGGCGTCATGGCCCACAAATCGGCGCTAAAAGACGGCGAATTGCTGCCCGTGCCCGACTGGGGCGATGCGCCAGCGAAATAATCCGATGGAAAGCTTGCCGAAGGATGGCCTAGCCGGCAGCTATGGGGATATGCGCGGCGCTGCGTTTCGTTTACCGTGTTTCGTTCTTGAAAGACGATTTCAAAAGTGAAATGATCGCCTGTGTGTTTGGCAATTCCCGCAATTAAGGAGACACTCCATGCCCATCAAAATTGCCATCGTCGGCACCGGCAGTGTGGCACGGAACAGTTACCTTCCGTATCTATCGAAACAGAAGGATGTTGTTCTAACGTATTACTCGCGCACACGATCGAAGGCCGAAGAATGCGTCTCGGCTTTTGGCGGCCGCATTGCCAATTCCATCCGGGAACTCCTTGCGGACGAACCGGATGCGGTGCTGGTACTGACAAGGGAGACGGAGCGGTTCGAGGCGACACTTGCGCTTCTTGAGGGCCGCCCCAAACGTTTCTTTTTCGAGAAACCGCTGGTTGCTCAAAACGGCCAGGCCAAAGTCTCCGAGGATGATTTTTTCAAGGCTAGAGAGCTGCTTCAACGCGCCGGCGACGCCGGCACGGAAACGGCCATTATTTTCAACTACCGCTTCTTCGATCAGACGATACGCGCTCAAAAAGTGATCCGTGAACGAAATTTCGGCAAGCTGACCCAGGCATCGCTTTTCGTGAACTATGCCTGCTGGAGCCATTGCATCGACCTGTTGCATGTTTTTGGCGGGCGAGCTTCCCGAATTTCGGCGCTGGCGGGTGATCGCTTATACGAAAATGCCGTGGACGTGACAGGATCCTTTCATCTGTCGAATGGAGCCGTAGGAACGATTTTGGGAACCAGCGGAAGCCCTTTCAATCTGCCGTTGTACGATGTAATCTTCAACTTCGAGCGTGGAAAAATTCGGTTCAGCGATCTCGACGGGCCGATGGACATTTTCGATTCGGGCACACGCTACCGTGAATCCCACACGCTCATTGGCAACCATTCGCGCTGGGACCAGTACAATGCTTCGTTCCACAAATCGCTGGCCGCCTACCTGGATTCAATCCGGCAGGGCGCCCCTCCGCCCGTGCCTGGTATTGCCGGGCTTGAGGAGCTTCAGTTCGAGGCCGGCTTGCGACGGTCGATTGCACAAAAACGGCCCGTCGACGTCCAGCAAGAGTTCCCGTTGAGCGTGTAAGGAGATCGTTCTATGCGCATCATCCGATTGGCAGGCAAAGGCATTGTCAACGTGGTCGAAGCGCCCGACCCCGTTCCTGGACCGGACGAAGTCCTGATCCAGACGGCCGTTTCGGCGATATGCGGCAGCGAACTGCATGCCTATCGCGACGATGGAATACCGCAAGGCAATAGCGGCCATGAAGCCGTCGGCACCATCGTCAAGCTCGGCGAGGGTGTGTCCAATTGGAAGATCGGCCAGCGGGTCGGGGTCAGTGCCATCGCCGGCTGCGGCAATTGCGCTTACTGCGCCAAGGGGCAATATACGTGGTGCCCGAAATTCAGGTTCTATGGAAGCATGCACGCGGAGCGTTTTCTGGCCGCCGCCAACGCCTGCCAACCCCTGCCCGTCGATATCGCGTGGGACGCGGGTGTATTGCTCACCGGCGATGGGCTGGGTGTGCCCTATCACACGTCCACCAAGATTGCGTCGCCGGAAATACGGACTGTGGCCGTCTTTGGGGTGGGTCCGATCGGACTGGGCAACGTGCTCATGCAGACGCATCTGGGGCGACGGGTGATTGCCGTGGATGTCTCCCCAACACGGCTGGCGATGGCAAAGAAACTGGGCGCGAGCGACGTCGTGAACGCCAAGGAAGTCGACTCCGTGACGCACGTTCGCGCCTTGACCGGCAGCGCCGGCGCAGACGCCTGCATCGAAGCCGCGGGGCGCCCGGAAACAGCCCTGGCGTGCTTTGCCGCCGTGCGCACCGCCGGCACGGTTGTCTTCAACGGCGAACAAGGGGCGCTCCCCATTTCTCCCAGCGACCAGTTCATCCGCCGCGACATCACGGCAGTCGGAGCCTGGTTCTACCACTTCTCCGAATTTGGCCCCATGCTGGACCTCTATCGCAACGGATTACGGGTGCTTGACCTCATCTCGCATCGCTACCCAATCGGAGAAGCCAATGCCGCTTTCGAGAAGTTCGCTTCCGGCCAATCCGGCAAGGTTCTGCTTGTTT
>CAZKWP010000204.1:0-2797 GCA_964556555.1 uncultured Syntrophomonadaceae bacterium | reverse complement strand
CCCCAAATCCATTTGCCCCTAAATGCATTTCCGGGATCAGGGCCAAGGCCCCGGCCACGGTCCGCACAATTTGGGAGGACATCTGATAGTCCTGCGCCTCTTTCAGTTTATCCAGGTTCAGCTGCTCTTTGGCAATAATCTTTTCCAGGCTGGAGTAGTATTTATCCCTTTCGGCAATTACCGCCTTGGTCTTTTGCAAAATTGCAATCTGGATTTCTGCCTCCTGAATCTGCAGCTTTTTGGTGTCTTTGACCAAATACAGCAGCTTCAGTTCCAGGACATTGCGCAGCAGGGCCAATGCTTCGACATCCCGCTTCTCCAAGGCCAAAAGCAGCGCATTCCCCAGAGACCGCACTTCCTGGGCCAGCTCAGTGGCTTTCTGGATCAGCACGCTGAAGCGGTAGTAAGGAACCGGAGCGTTCACGCCAGCGATAACCTCCGAAATATCCAAGCCGGCAGCGGCCGCCCGCACCAGCATCCCGGGATCAATCGGCGGTGCAAACAAGGCCAGACTGCGCTCCACCCCGTCGATGTTCTGGCAGTGCCGGATCTTGAAAAGACGGTCAGCGATTCGATCCCAGTATTCTAACATTTTTTCATTCTGCGGAATGCAGAAGTAGAGCATAGACAGGGTGATCGGAGCCGGCGGCAGCTCCGCCCCGCCTTCCGGGAGCACGGACAAATCAGGCAGAATATTCTCCAGCTCCAGCAGGGCGTTGCCGAAGGAATCAATTTTACCCTTCAGCTGATTGTAGGTTTCGTAAGGCTGTTCAACAGCTGGTGGCACGGTTCTGGGTTTTGGCCCCAGCAGCTTATCCGCCAGAATATACATTTGGGTGGCCTGGGCTATCGATTCCATCGTGTCTTGCCGGAACAGATAGTCTCCCCATTCGGTCAGGTTGTCAATATATTTCATTAATAGGGCCTTCTGATAAGCCACGGGCCGGAATCGCGCCACAACGTGCGGTTTAAAAGGCTTGGCGCGCCACTGCGCAATGGCAGCCTCCAGTTCCTTAATTTCTGGGGTGTTGGCATCTGCTACTTTGCAGAGCAGATTATCAATCAGCTGATCTTCGTATTCTTCGGCTGTGGTCAGGTAAAACGGTTTAGTCACCCAGAACTTTTGGGGAGAAGGGCCGGACAGGGCACCGGTTGGATTAAAGATGTAATGGAACCAAGTCAGCGCCTCTTCAAAACGCTGTTCCCGGGTCAGCCGGGCAGCCAGCAGGAAAGGCAAGTGGAAAAACAACTCCCAGTTGTAACCGCTGTAGCTTCCGTCCGTTGAAAAATCGAGATCCTCCACTGGATAAAAGAACACTTCCGAATCCGGGGTTTTAATGGCATACGTTTTAGGCACCAGAGCCGAAGGCTGGTAGTACTTCTTAAAATTGAAATCGGGATTCAGCTGAAGCTGCGTTTCCCGCTTCATTAAGGCGGGAATCCCATCTTTATACAAAGCAGACTTTAGGGAGCAAACCAAAGGGTGATACAGATTCCTGAATTCTTCACCGTAACCCAGCTTAGCGTATACTTGAAACTCCCGGATAATTTCCTGATAGTCCTCCACCAGTCCGGCCCACTGTTCTTCCGTTCGCTCGGGATTTTTCTGGTAGGTTTTTAAGGCTTGGATCAAGGCATAAATATCCTGCAGCAACTGCAGGGCGTCAGATACCGTACGCTTTACCTGCTGAAATTCCTGCTCGGGCGACTCGGCAAGATTAAACGATTCTAACCAGCCGGTTTTGCGGTCCGGCCGCACCGTCGGCTTGGTCGCTTTTGCAAAGAAGCCCGGCACAATAACGTAAGCGTGGCTGCTGTCTTCCATAAAGTAGGGCAGGAGGGTTCCCACCGGCAGCTTTACGCCGCGCAGTACGGAATGGGTTGAGATAGTCCCTTTTGCCGAGTTGCTGTAGTTGATCAGCAACTGCCAACAGAAAACCAGCACATCAATAATCGTCAACTGGTGGGGATAGGTCAGTCTGAACGTGCCCGGGGTTTGACCCAGCAACTCATCCGGCTGTTTACTGACTAAAAGGGAATGGACCCCTAAAACAGCCAGGTTATTATCAGCGTTGCCGGTCTCCCTGTACAACTGGTTCATTAATTTGGTGTCCAAAAACCGGGGAATGAACTCCAGGCTGAACGGCTTGGCTTCTGCCTGCTCAGGATACCCTTTGCAGCCCGTCAGGTTGAAGGCTCCAGCCAGAACCTCCTCCCCGGAATTTTCAGACTTAAGCGTATTGTAAACTACAATCTGCTGCGCAAAACCGTTATAAAAGAACTTAAAATTCTCCCGGGGAATATCCCCCGCCGTAAAGTAATCTGGAGTCAGGATGGCGTCGATCGATATTCTGGGGGGCTGCCAGGTCTGGTTGGCATATTCGCTGAGCGCGAGCTGAACTTTCAGCTTGCGTTTTGGTTTGTCTGCCGGATGCGGGTCAGTGCTGGTTTGATCGGGAAGCGTCGATTCCGGGTTTGGATCCGGTTCTTCACTGAACACCGGCCAAGCCAGACAAAGCCGGTTGTTGCGCATAAAGGCCAAAAGATGCTGACCGGTGATATCCAGCTCTACCTTTTCCCAAGGGGTCCAGTAGCGTTCCTGCTCAAACCGGCGATAGTAGTACAGCGCCGGGTCCCCGCCTTTGGTCCGGCCAAAGACGTGCATCGTCTTATTATCCGTCTGGTACCAAGCGGCCGCAATCGCCAGGAAAGCGATCTGGTCCAGTTTTTCCAGGTACCGAATCAGGGCCTGTTCGGTGTTGTATTGGGCCACGCCGATACTGCGGATGCGCAGAAT
>CAZKWP010000203.1:0-2828 GCA_964556555.1 uncultured Syntrophomonadaceae bacterium | reverse complement strand
CAGAAGAAAGCGAAGCTGTACAGGCAGACCGGAGCCATATTGGCACCTGTGCGCGGATTTACGACAATGCAGGCAGCGATGGCGTGGGCGATGAAAGTTGGGCGCGTGGTGATACTGGAGTTTGAGGCGGACAAGCCGCACAAGCTGCCAGACCATCACAACGCATTTGGCGAGGCTTGGTGGAACGACGGAGACGTGACGGATTGGCGCTGCGTTTTCTCGGCAATCGGTGATGCCTAACACGAGCCGTGAGGCGCGGTAGTCCGTCGCCTCAAAGGCTTGGTTATCCGGTGATTCTTTTGGAGGGTGAAATGGAAAAAACTGTTTTAGATGCGTGCTGCGGAAGTCGAATGTTCTGGTTTGACCGGAGCGATCCACGCGCCGTTTTTGTTGACAAGCGCCGCGAGACACACACGCTGCCCGACGTATCCAGTTCTGGGGGTTCGCGTGAGCTGGTAATTGATCCTGACGTACAAGCCGACTTTACCGCGCTACCGTTTGAAAACGACAGCTTCGATCATGTGGTATTCGATCCGCCTCACTTTGAGCGCAACGGTGCAATGTCTTGGTGTGGGCTGAAATACGGAACCTTGTCGGGAGACTGGCCCGAGATGCTGCGTTGCGGATTTGCCGAGTGCTTTCGCGTGCTGCGGCCTGGTGGAACACTCGTATTCAAGTGGTGCGCCGACGAAATTCCGGTGTCGCGCATCCTCGCCTTGACGCCAGAACGACCGCTCTACGGACACAAAAGTGGTAAACAGCAGAAAACACACTGGATTGTTTTTTTGAAGGATAACAACCCGAATTGCGAGATCGCGGCTCGCCGCATGGCGCAAGAGGTGTTGCCGCTGGAGTATCGGGATAACACGTGAGCCGTGAGGCGCGGTAGTTTGGAGGTTAAAGTGAGATTCGACGTCAACTATGGGATGGCCGGTAAAGGACACAACGGAGTAAACCCGATGTGGCTGGGACGGTGCTGGGGATATTGGCTGCCGCGCTGGCAGTGGAACGGTGGGCGCGTCTCTCGCGGAGAGTGCTGCGACATTACCGTTCTGTGGCTGTGTTTCTGGGTGGGCATGACAGTTTGGAACGAGGCATAACAATGGAGGATGTGCACATGACCAGCGAAGAGGCAAAACGCAGGGGTGCCATGGGGCGTGGCAGGCGCAAGACGCTGACACCGGAACAACGGGAGGCTTGTCGAATCAGGCTTGCGGCTTCAAGGGCCAACCGTCACCCAAATAACGGCAAGTGGGTGCTATCATTCAGCGGCGGCAAGGACTCGCTCGCCATCCTGCATGTCATCCTGCGCGATAACCTGCCGCTTGATCGGGTTGTGACCTTCCTGTCCGACTGGGAGTTTCCGCAACTGCTAGAGCATCTCGCCAAGGTGGAACGCATGACGGGGATCGCGATAACGCGAGTCGGGCCGCGCGTGTCGTGGTGGCAAATGCGCGACCGCTGGGGCTGGCCCTATGCCCACTGCCGATGGTGTTCCGGCGACAAGGGCGCCACGATTGACCGCGAAACGAAGGGCTGCAACAAGTATGTCGGGCTCGCGGCCGATGAAGCGCACAGGGCTGCAAAGTACATGCGCAACGGAATCAGTCACAAGGTCGCGTTTCCGCTGATTGACAAGGGGCTGACACAAAAAGACACACTCGCCATGTGCCGGTCGCTCGGCTATGATTGGGGCGGCATGTACGATCACTGGACGCGCCCATCCTGCTACTGCTGCCCGCTGCAACCGGTCGAAGGTCTGCGCAAGGTGCGGTTGCTTCATCCAGACCTGTGGGCGGATATGGTGAGGCGCGGCAAAGGTGATCGGTTCAAATGCGGCAAGCCGCTCGAATGGTGGGAAGAACGATTCGCAAACGACGCGCGGCAACAGTGCTTAGAGCCTCCGAAATGGCATAGTTGCGGCGTGGGCAAAAGTGGCGGGCTGATAACGAGGGCAACAACGGGCATTTGCGCGCGATTGGCGGCGACCACCCCCCCGGTCAAGGTACTTCCACGCTGCTTCTCTGTCCCCTCCCCAATGGGCGGAGTAACGCAAAAAAAGCGACTAACGAACGCGACCACCATCACGTGAAAAGGCGCCCCATGAAAGACACCGATGACCTTCTTCAGGCAACGTTAGAAACACTTGAATCTTTAGACCCCGAGGCCGAAGCGGCAAGTTGCATTGCGGCGGCGCGGCGGTTTTCCGGCATGCGGCGCGTACGCTTCGATGTCCTCATTACCGAACACATGTCCGAGGCCGCTAACGACGGCGAACAAGAAGCACTCGAAGCGATCAGGCAGGCAGGACACCGGCAGCTTGCGAGGTTTTTTCTCGAAGAGGCCGAGGCCTGGGGGCCGGGCGGCAAGCTCCGTTTGGCGACGGTCGGTCTGGTTGCCGACATAAAGCGGCGGCTTGGCCGCTAATCGCGTCAGAATCGCATCTGGCGCGTTTTAGGGCTTGGGCGGTACATTCCCCTAGCCTATCGGCGCGAACGCAACAGGCGCGAGATTTTGCGCAATTCCGGCGATTCTGGCAAACCGGCGGCACAGGCAAAGCGGGTCCGACCGGAGCGAGGGGCCGACCGAGGGGCCGGGGCGGTGCGGCGGGGCGGGAAAATTTATTATGGCAGTGGATGGATTGCCGACTCTCCACCCGTTACCGCATAAGACAACCCGGTACTAAACAGAACATGTTATACCTACCGTTATATTTCGACTAAAAAGAAAAACCAGAAGTTGTTGTAAACTTCTGGTATTCAATAGGTTCCGCAATTGGCACCCCCTAGGGGAGTCGAACCCCTCTTTCCAGGATGAGAACCTGATGT
>CAZKWP010000202.1:0-2854 GCA_964556555.1 uncultured Syntrophomonadaceae bacterium | reverse complement strand
CTTCGCCAGCAGATCATAGAGGGTGCGGTTGATGGTTATTTTTGGATCGGCCATGGTCTCTGTTCCTCTTCACTTCACCTTCCACGCCACCCCATCCAGATACCCCGGCAATGGCAGGTGCCACAGGCTGAGCAGCGTGGGTGTGAAATCGAGAAGATGCGGGCCGCGATCAGGGAGATCGAGGCGCCGGTTGCAGAAGAGGACGCCGGGCACCTCGTCGCGGTCGACGCAATGGTCGCCGCACCAGTGGCTGGGATTGTCCGCGAGCACGGGACCGTCGGTGCGTCCCACCGCCGTTTCCCAGGAGTGTCGGTAGCCGCTGTGCCAGCCGCACACCAGATCGGGAGCCTTGAGCGTATAGGGGCCGTGGTAGATGTGGGCGGCGTCGTAGATCCTCCGCGTGACGGGGCGGTCGCGCTCCGGATCGCGCAGCGCCGTCAGCTTGGCCGCGATCTCGGCCTTGAGCGCCTCGGCCTCGGCGCCGGGTTCGACGATCCCGTGGGCCTCGCGACCGCGCAGGTTGAGGTAGAGACCCGTCAGGCCGAAGCTGTAGGCGCGGGTTTTCGACCAGTCGACGTTGCACAGGTATTCGGCGGCATCGCCGGCCGTTTTTTCGACCAGGTACCCCGCCTCGCGCAGCCACGCATTGAGGTTGACGCCGCGTTCGAAGGTCGTGAAGCCGTGATCGGAGAGGACGAAAAGGAGGTCGTTTTCACCGAGTTTCTGGCGGAGGCGCCCGATGACCTGGTCGCAGCGGATGTAGGCGGCATCGATGGGATCATCCGGCGCGGAGGCGTCAGGTCGGGAGGAGGCGCGCATGAAGGTGTGCTGAACGCGGTCGGTCAGGTCGAAGACGCAGACGCAGATCCCGCGGCGCGTGAGGTGGAGGGTGTTGAAGAACATGGCTTCGCGTTCGTCGTGGATCGCGTTGACCTGCCTCAGGAATGCGGCCTCGTCGATCGCGCCGCCGGTCAGGGCCCAGGTGTCCTCAGCCAGGCCGAGGGTGGCGAAGGGGCCGTGCCGCTTGGCGAGATAGACGCTGAAGGCGGACGGCCAGGCGATGGGGAGCGCAGGCTGTTCGGGGTCGATGTTGAGCGGCGTCACGTAGAGCTTGAGGTCGGGCTCGGTGGAGACGAGAAGCAGGCGGGCGATGGCGCGGACGCGGGTCAGGCCCCGCTGGAAGGTGAGGCGGACCCAGGGCGAATAGGTGCCGGCTTCGAGGGTGACGGTCTTTCCGGGGAGCGTCAGGCAAAGCCTGCCGGGGGCGTCCGTCCGCCAGCTTGCCTTCACCGCGAGGGTGCAGGGCTTACCCTTGAGCGCGGGGCCGGGCAGGAGGGCATGGAAGCGGCGTGCTGTACCGCGGGCAACGGGTGCGACGGGAATGCGTAACCCGCTGGTGAGTACGGCGCTCTCCCGGGAGCCGCTGTCGAATAGGGTGAATTCCCCCTGGGTGCCGCGGATGTCCGGGGCGCACATGGCGGAGAGGCAGAGTCCGTTGAAGGGCTCGGCCGGGAAGGTGATGGGGACGCGCAGGATGGTCGAGAAGATGCCGTGGTCGCCCAGCAGCGCCCAGAAGGGACGGCTCTTGCGGAGGGCGACGGCGTGCGCGCGGCCGCGGGCGTCGGTGGCGAGGCGCGCGGAGGAGAGCTCGGGGAGGCAGGTGCGCAGGTCGCGGGAGAGGAAGTCGTAGATGCCGTGCTTGCCGGGGTTGACGCCGGTGCTGAAGGTGGACCAGGCGACGGGGGACATGGGAGGACAGGTGCTGCCGAGTTTCGCGAAGGTGCCGCTGGCGTGCAGGGCGGCGAGATGCGGCATCCGGCCGTCATCCATCAGTCGTTCGGCACGGCGGGGATCCATGCCGTCGAAGCCGACGATGACCACGCGTCTGAACACCCCCTTCGGCGCCTTGCGGAGAAGAACGGGCAGGAGACGGAAGGGGAGCGCCAGGAGGGTCAGCAAACCCAGGGCGATGGCCGCGAAAAGAATCAGGATCGACCCCATGGCGGCAAAGCCCGCGCCGGGCCCGATGTAGGCAAACGACGGTGCGGCCAGGCTCTGGAGGATGCCGGTCATGCGCGCACTCCATCGGAGCCCGGAATGGAGCGTGCAGCGTTGAGCGTTCCCTTTCTACCCATCACGGCGCGCCTTCACTGGGCCGGGGCGCATCGGTGCCTGCCGCATCGGCCCGCTGCCGGTAGAGGGTTGGATCGATCACGCCGCACATGGCGTCGAGGTCGAGACCGGGGGTGCCGGTTCCCGAAAAAAACGCCTTGAGTTCCGTCAACTGGACGCGCGGTTCAGCCAGCAGCCGGTTGTAGTTCAGGAAGATGGTCTGGAAACCGGGCTCGCCTTTGATCCAGGCCCTGGTGGCGGCGATTTCCGCGGCAAAGGTCTTCATGAGCGCGCGGGGATCATCAGGCCCGCGGGGACGGCGGCCCAGACGGCCGAGCATCCGGGCCTGCGATGCGATGACCTCCTTGAGGGCGCGCTGCATGAAGACGATGCGGTAGGGCCGGTCGCGGGGGAGGTCGCGGAGCAGGAGGTAGACCAGCTTGACGGCGCGGCCCTCGGCCTGCGCGATCCACGAGGCATCCCGGGCGGTCTGCTTGACGGGTTCAAATTCGTAGTAGCCGTAGGGGTTGTCGCGGTCGGCGGCGCGGATGCCGTCGGTCAGGGGCGGCAGCCCGCCCGCCTCCAGAATGCGCATCATCATGGAGGTCCCACTGCGTGGAAGTCCTGTGACAAGCGTAACCACAACCGAGTTAATGTCCGTCACTGCGGGTCACTTCCCCGTGGGGTGTCTTTTCCCACTGGAACGGGCGCGTGGTCAGTTGCGCCACGCCGCGCCAGGCAG
>CAZKWP010000201.1:0-2874 GCA_964556555.1 uncultured Syntrophomonadaceae bacterium | reverse complement strand
AAACAGTGTCTTTTGCCGTCCACAGCCTTTTAATTGCCAAAAATCGCTTGGAATTTATTGACCCGAGACGCATACTGTTATAAGGTGGTCGAGCGCTTTTTTGGGCCCATAGCTCAGTTGGCTAGAGCGCACGGCTGATAACCGTGAGGTCACAAGTTCGAATCTTGTTGGGCCCACCATACTTCGCAATAAACGCTCTAGCGTGAGCCGAGTCGCCGCTAGGGCGTTTATTAAAATGGAGACATGGACTCAAAAAGCCATTAGTAGGTCTCATGAATATGTGGGGATGTAGCTCAGCTGGGAGAGCGCGGGCTTTGCAAGCCTGAGGTCGTGGGTTCGAGCCCCATCATCTCCACCACAAAATCTAAACCTCTGCCTGTCAGAGGTTTTTGTGTTTTTTGCAACGGATGGCAGTATCATTATTGGGTTACATTTTGAGTTGCGCTCATACTATAACTGAGACTGGTCTTCATCTGAGGGTGGCTTCCTGGCCGAAGCCGCTGGAATGAGGGGAAAATGAGGAGAACTACCCGGAGAGCCTCCGAAATATCGCACTGGCTGTAGACTGTTTTGGTGGTCTGTTAGATTTTGAGAAGATGAATTTCTTCGAGCGAGCCATTATCAAGAAGATCAACGAAAAGGATCCGTTCTCGCCAGGCCTGCAACAAGAGCGCGTCATTGCTTTTGCAAATAAAATCAATGACGCCTGATCCTTTGGCACTGGTTCGCGAGAGCTAATGAATAGTGATATGCTTTACCTGCGTTTGCTGACCGTTTAGAAACTTGTTCTCCTGATTGATAAGTTGGTGTTACATACATGGTTCAGGTGATGATAGAGACCTTGGTTGTGGGTTTGCCCCCTTCACCCTCTGTGGTTGTGTTGCGCCCTGTAAGAGAGTCCGAAGCGGACAATATCCTCGTGCTGCCTATTTGGATAGGACCCACAGAAGCTGCGGCAATCGGCATAGCCCTTGAGGGCCAGCCGCATTCGCGCCCCATGACCCATGACCTTCTTGCAACGATCATATTCGCTTTGGGCGCAGAAGTTGAGCGAGTGGTGATTGACAGGGTTGAAGGGTCTACCTTCTTTGCGACGATTAATCTCCTGGTTAACGATGACGTGGTTCACATTGATGCTCGTCCCAGTGACTCCATAGCGCTAGCTGTGCGAACCCAAGCACCTCTCTATGTAGATGAGGATGTGCTAAACGCTTCCTCTTTCCCCTACATATTTGCGCCTCACTCAGACAAAGAGTCTGCTATGGAGGAGTTCCGTTCTTTTTTGGACTCTATCTCTCCCGAAGATTTTGAGATTTGATTCCTGTTCCTCTTATAGAATCCCATAGTTTAGGAAGGACTTGTCTTATTCTTCTGAGGAGAGCCTTGCTATCGTGGGAATACGAACGAACATCAGATAGAGCAACCAAAGCGCAACCATGCCAAGAATGACCCAGACATAGATCTTTGGCACTGCCCAGGCGCTAATACCCATAACGCTGAACGAGATGAGAAGTATCCTGATTTTTTGACTAAGTGGTATACCACCGTTTTCCTTGAATGGAAGCACATAGCGTTGATAGACAGCCGTCTTCTTGATCCAGGCATGATAACGAGGAGAGCTGTTGGCAAACAGAAACGTCGCCAGCAATAAGAGCGGTGTAGTTGGTAAAACCGGCACGAAGATACCTACTACCCCTGTAATCAGGGCCAGCCAGCCAAGACAGAATAATGCGGCACGCTTCAGCTTCATGGCTGGCAGTCTATCAAATCCTATTCAGATTGCGAATAAGATTAGGGAGTTCTTCTATCTGGGTCAACTCCATTTGGGCGTCAGCGGCGATTAGGCGCTCACGGGAGAACATCCCCCATAACGCAGCTACTGCTACCGAACCAGCCGCACGGGCAGCCTCCATATCATAGGGACTATCGCCGAGATATATCGTCTGCTCCACTGAGATGCTCATGCGTTCAGCTGCCAAAAGGAGTGGCTCTGGGTTTGGCTTATGCTTATCTGTGTCGTTGGAGCCTATCAGCACCTCAAAATAGCTATCCAGGTTAAAACGCGAGAGACCACGAGCGGCGACTTCTGTGCGTTTAGATGTCACCACCGCCATTCTCATTCCGTCAACTTTCAATCTATCCAAAGCTTCTCGTGTGCCGGGAAAATATTTGATTAGTTCATCATGAACCATACTGTTATGTTCCCTG
The DNA here is from genome assembly GCA_964556555.1 of uncultured Syntrophomonadaceae bacterium. Classification (GTDB taxonomy): domain Bacteria; phylum Bacillota; class Ch66; order Ch66; family Ch109; genus CAYXHK01. The sequence continues at coordinate 666 of CAZKWP010000201.1, read as the reverse complement.
TATACTCGTACCAGCTCATCAGCATGCTCCACACTGAAAACTCGCATCTGATAATCGAGCGGAATTCCAACCATGTCCATCAGCTGCTGATCCGGAGGACTGTAGCCGAGTACTTTTTGTGTTGCGTAGCGGAACGAAGCTAGTATTAGAGTTCTGGTGTCCAGTAAGGTGCCATCAAGGTCAAAGAGCACGGCCTCGATTGACCGTGCTCCTTTGTTATTCTTCGTCAAAGATATCTTCCTCATCATCCTCTTCGTCGTTGAGGTCAACCGGGCTTTCCTTTTCTTGATTGGTTAGTCCCTCAAATATCATCTCTTGACCCTCGATGCCAAAAGCGGGTTTCTTCTTCTTGGTACCGGCAACTCTGGCTATTGCGGTAACACGATCGCTTTCACTAACGTTCATCACCTTAACACCCTGGGTCGCCCTGCCCAGTTGTGATATATCGCTTGACTTGACTCTGATAACCACTCCCTCTTCAGAGATGATCATCAATTCTTGTCCATGTTGAATGATCTTCATACCAGCCAGAAGACCCTTCTTATCGGTCATCTGGATGGTATAGACACCCTGACCGCCGCGATGGTGTTCAGGGTATTCACTAATCGGAGTGCGTTTTCCATAACCATTCTCAGATATAACCAAAATATCTTCGTTTCCATTTTG
>CAZKWP010000200.1:0-2891 GCA_964556555.1 uncultured Syntrophomonadaceae bacterium | reverse complement strand
TTTAATTGCCAAAATAGAATGAATTTTCATGGATGATGGATCTTTCGTTGCCACGAGTTGTGATCTTTTGATCTTACAGGTGCGAAGCTGAACGGCACATGAATGACTCGTTCACCCGTTCATATGAGGAAGTGCAGACAGGCCAATGTTTGGACCGTTTCGTCGTGTTTGACGCCCGCTGAGCGATCGGAAATGGCCGGGAGTGTCATTCCGCGCCTTTGCCGTAAAGCAGCCGCTCAAGTCGTGCAGCCTGGTTCATGACAAGGGCAGCACGACCGTAAGCTTGCTTCAAATTTCGGTTTGCTCGGAAATCTCCAACGCATCGTCAACCTCTATGCCGAGATACCGGACGGTCGACTCCAGCTTGGCGTGCCCAAGCAGCAACTGAACGGCACGCAGGTTTTTGGTTCGTCGATAGATCAGCGTGGGCTTGGTTCTTCGTATCGAATGGGTACCATAGCTTGCGCGCTCCAGCCCTAGCTCATCCACCCAGTGGGCTAGGATACGGGCGTACTGACGTGTTCCCAGATGAGGGGATCTGTGGATCCTGCTTGGGAACAAAAAGCTATCGGATTTGAGCTCCGCATGCTTGATCCATGCCTGCAGGGCATCTCGTGTCGTTGATGTGATTTCAAATTGCACAGGCCGCTGCGTTTTGTGTTGCATAACGATGGCGCGTGTCGCCATCTGATCGCCGTGGCAAACGTCTCTGACCTTCAACGCCACAAGGTCACAGCCCCGCAATTTGCTGTCGATACCCAGGTTGAAAAGTGCAAGCTCCCGGATTCGGTGCTCCATCTGTAGTCGCACACGCAGTGCCCAGATATCTTTGACCTTGAACGGGGACTTTTGGCCCACGATTTTTCCCTTGTTCCACGGCTCGCGATGGATAGCGCTGGTGACGGATTCCATGATGGTCTCCCATTGAGTTGAGGGAGTACCACAATGCGCTTGATTGGCCAGAAAGTCGATGCACTGGCAGAGCATCAGCTCAATGAATTCGCTTGCGAACGACTGCTAACTGGCTTATCTTTAAAGTGCCGTAGCCGGTCAGAAGCAGTCTTTATGTACAGCGCACTCTAGGCAAGCCATGCCATGAACGAAATCAATGAGTACCCCGCGATTGCCAAGGAGGTTGTTATCAAAATGGCACCTGCGATGAATTCCAGATACGGCAGTGCTGAGACAAAACGTCGTAGAACGAATTGATTCCCAAAAAATACGGCGACAGCCAGATCCCAAAGAAAAACCACACTGATCATCCATAGTCCATACAGCCAAGCAAGGCTTGCCTGCTGGATGGGCTCAGCCAGTGCTGCGGCAAGACTGACATAGAACAAAGCGTTCTTGGGATTTAAAACACCAGAAATAAAGCCCATGCCTAATGCTTTACCCCACACCACTTGATTCAAGTCTGAGGTTGCTACCTGTAGGTTAAGCGCAGGACGTCTTGCACTCCGAATAAAAAGCAGACCCAGATAAAACAGATACACAAGTCCAGCCCACTGCACAGTAAGCATCGCTGAGCTTTCGTGATGAAACACACTGACACCGGAAAATGCGCATGCAATAAACACTCCATTTGCCAGAGTTATTCCTAGGCAGGCACCACTTGCACTACGCCATCCAGACCTGATGGTGGTTCTAATGATCAAAAAGAAGTCTGGCCCTGGCAACAGCAAAGCCATAAAGTGCGCCAGCGCGACCATCACAAATTGTTCCATCACAACACCCCATAGATCTAGATGGGAAGTGTGCTGATCTGGCGGGCTGCAGTATTGAAGAAAATTGCGGGCTATGCGCGGTAGTTACCAGGTGTGCTGCCTGCCAAGCTTTTGAAGACGCGCTGGAAATGAGCCTGGTCTGCGAAACCTTGTGCATAGGCCACATCAGCCAGTTTATGCCCACTGCGGAGCAGCTCTCTTGCCGCAATGATTCGCGCATTTTGTTGCCACGCATGGGGCGTCATACCTGTCATTTTCTTGAACGCACGAATGAGCTGTGTGCGGCTGCACCCTGCCACACGTGCTTCTTCATCCCAATTGATTTCTTCGGAAGGTGTGTGCTGAATTTTCTGCAAAAGAACCTGAATCTCATGACTGATGTGCCGAGAATGCAAACCACAGGGCATCTGCTCCCAGGCAGCGGTGTGCAAAGCATCCATAAACGCAATTAGAGCCTTCAGCTTGCTTTGCTGCGCTGCCTGACTGAAGAGCAGATCGGTAAGCGTGCAAACCCCTGTGTACAAGTGCCTATCGGTACTGATTAAGATCCCGTCGGCAGCATGCGTCGCCGCAGAAGACCTCTGTGCCGTTGGTCGTTTGCTGCACAACCAATGCGGGTCAAGGTAGAGCATCTGAAAACTCCACGCCCTTAAAGGCAGTGGATTGCACGAATGCAATTGGTACGCTGGAATCCAAACCACAGTCCCAGAGCCAATTTTCCTGGCCATATTTCCAGAATCGATCAGAACGCTTTCGCCGCGTTGCACTGCTCCTACGGAAATGGTGGAGTGAAAATGTGGCTTGTAGGAAGCACTACTATTTAGAGATCGTCGTGCCTCTACATGGGGCATTGCTGCATCACGCCAGAATTGGTCTTCTTTGTACATGCTGGAGATCGTACTGTCTCACCCAAGAAAATATCGATCTTTAGGCACAGTAAAGACTGCTTTGGGTCGATAGTGCCAGCTCAGCACACGCCAAAGCAGTCACTTGGTGATCGTCAGATTCCACTGGCAGCTTTAAGGTGTAGAGCTGACTTTCTCGAAAGTCCTAGTGCAATGACTGCTTTCGGTAGCAGCGGTCATTGGTACTTCAGAGGTGAACGACGGCAGCCAGCCTAAAGCCGGCTTTCAGATGGTTACTTCTGCTTTGCAGCGAGACTGTGTG
>CAZKWP010000199.1:0-2900 GCA_964556555.1 uncultured Syntrophomonadaceae bacterium | reverse complement strand
GCTACCCACCAGGTTTCACCGTTTCTCTGGATGGTTCTGATGTCGTTCCCTTCGAAGGAAAATACCTGAAGTTCGTTCATATGGTTTGTCCTTTCCGAAGGCTCAGTTTGTTTATGGCCTTCGGTATGTGCCACCGCAGGAAGGTGATTCGGACGGTCTTAAAAAAATTTTCTAATCTTTTTTATAAAATGGGCACACATACCCATCGGCACGAAGCAAAAGCCCCTCTGCCCAGGGCGGGGGTTCCCCCATTAAGCGGCACACAGCTTCCAACGATACGCCTTGATCCGCTTCAATGACTACCTCGTCGTGAACGCTCATCACCATAGAAAGCCCCGCCCCATCAAGTCTTTGCATGGCATAGCAGAGGATATCACGAGAAATTGCCTGCACGATGTTCTCCACGAACTTGGGACCGTAGCTTTCGATGCGTTCCCATTTTTTCGTCGCGCCTACACCTTCATAGGTGACCGATTCGCTTCCGAAGCGGTTCTGGCCAATTTTCGGTTTCACGTAGGCAAGTTGCCGACTGGATGGTAGGGTTATAAACAGCATCCCGCTTTTATATTCAAAGCGGATGCCGTGGGTCTGTGTGGCGGTTCGCTCTCTAACTGCCGTCATTGCCGCCTTATCCACTTCCCACCAGAGCCGCACGATTTTTGGATTGGCAGTTCTCCAAGCATTAACCAGGGGCTGGAGTTCCTCCTCAGCAACACCCATATCAAGAGCACCCATCGCTTTCAGCGCCCCTACAGACCCGCCATACCCGAGGGCGAGCTCAGCAATTTTGCCCTTCTGCCGGAGTGGGTTACCCTTTGTGATTTCTTCAATGGGGACATGAAACATCTGGCTTGCCGACGCTTCGTAAATCTTGCCGTGGGTGGCAAATACCTCATTGCGCCACGTTTCGCCCGCAAGCCAAGCAATAACGCGGGCTTCAATCGCGGAGAAGTCGGCCACGATGAACATCAAGCCCGGTTTGGGTACGAAGGCTGTGCGGATGAGTTCAGATAGGACGCTGGGAACAGAATCGTAGAGGGTTTCCAGCATTTCAAAATCGCCGCTTTTAACAAGGCCTCGCGCCTGCTCCAAATCCGGTAGATGGTTTTGGGGCAGGTTTTGCACCTGAATCAACCTTCCCGCCCAGCGCCCAGTTCGGTTTGCGCCATAAAACTGCAAAAGCCCTCTGGCTCTGCCGTCTTTACAGATAGCGTTGTTCATCGCTCTGTATTTCTTTACGCTGGACTTGGCGAGTGACTGCCGCAGTTCCAATACTCTCCCGAGAGGCTCCGATGCCGTTTTCAGGAGTTCCTTTACCGCCGCCTTACCAAGTGTTTCTGTTTCCATACCATTATCAGCTAACCACACCTTCATCTGAGCGACCGAGTTGGGGTTGTCCAATGCGGTTATTTCCTTCATAAGCCGGGTGAGTTCATTCCTCGACATCTCGTCGCATCGGATAGCTTCTTTTACCAGAGCCATGTCCAGCTGGATGCCCCGATCGTTGATATGCTGGTCGAGAATGTAGTTATGCCACTCTTCCTCCGGTACGGGGTACTTCTGGAGCCGTGCTTGAATAGCTGTTTCGGTTTCAACATCACGGATGTTATAGGTCTTAAATTGTTCCCACTTATCCGGCGCATCAGCTGGAAAGTTGCGTGTACGGCCGCCGTTTGCCTTGGTAGGCTTGCAGGGGGCTGAGAAGAAACGGATGAGGTCTTTGCCTTCCTTCAGCTTCTGCTTTTCCAGCCCAAGCACCGTGCCCGCACCCTCCAGTGAAAGCGGAAGTCCCATGTACGCCGCCCAAACCATCGTGCATCGCCATGATTCCGGGTCCAGCCATTTGCCTAGATAACGAGACAAACAGACCCGCTCAAACTGTGCGTTGAACGCCCATTTGATGACCGCTTCATCTGTCAGGGCTTCCATTATTTCTTCCGGCAATGCTTCGCCGTTTGCTAAGTCAATGAGCCGTATATCACCGCTGTCAGCGGAGTAGCTGAACAGCAGAATCTCAAAATCCGGTGATTCAGCATACCCGTATACTCCGCACTTAGAAAGGTCGGTGCTGGAATAGGTCTCAATATCAATTGATAGTGTTTTCATATGCCCTCCCATAGCGTAAAAGGGCGGCAGAAATCCCGCCGCCCTCGTCCGTAGATCTGTTATTCCAGAAAGTCATCGCCATCATATTCCGATGAGAAGTCATCGGCAGCGCTTGTCTTGCCACCCAGTGGCTCACCGTCACGCACTTTTTGGATATTGCCAAGCCCGCAGGCGATACCCCGATTACCGTTGGAGTTGAAAGCATAGAAATTCACACTAACTCTTGCGTACACGCCGGAGTATACCTCCGACCGGCTCATGATGGGGTTGAGAGCTTTGTCCACTATCTCCGGTGCGGAGTTGCTGTTGGCGTTCACAAAGTAACTATCAGCATAGGCTTCATCATCCGGGCGGTCGACATCTCCATCACGGAGCGGAAGTTTCAGAGCGGCTCTGTTTGGAATCTTGCCGCCGAACTTACCCCGCCCTTCCTCAATGGCGGCATCCACGGCCGCATTGATGGCATTGATGGTCTTTGTGTCACTCTTTGGGATAATCATACTAACGCTGAACTTCTCCGTACCACCATTGATAGACTTTGGTTCCCACACGTTGGCGTAGGACAAACGCACAACGCCTGTTACGACCTTGGTTGGGTTGGCTTTTAACCCGGTGTTTACTCTGTTTGCTGTATTTGACATGTTTAAATTTCCTCCTTAAAATCATGCTTTGCAGATGTATTGATTGCCTGGCGTTTGTCCGAAAGCGGGACCAACGTTGGCTTTCCAGGCGGTTTTTCGATGAGACTGCCGATAATTTCCTGAAATTTGAATTTACCCATGAGTCGCTCCATC
>CAZKWP010000198.1:0-2939 GCA_964556555.1 uncultured Syntrophomonadaceae bacterium | reverse complement strand
GCGCGGGTTGGATTTGACTTCCACGACCTCGAAGCCTAAGACATTAGCCGAAGCGGGGTTGGTACCGTGCGCCGAATCCGGCACCATTATTTTCGTCCGTTTATAATCTTGCCGCGCTTGGTGATAAGCCTTGATCAGCATGACCCCAACCAATTCACCATGAGCGCCGGCCGCGGGCTGTAAAGAGAAACCGTCCATGCCGGTTATCTCCGCTAACATCTCCTGCATTTCGTAGTATAACTGGAGAGCTCCCTGAACCGTAGTCGCCGGCTGGTAGGGATGGATTGCGGCAAAGCCAGGCAGCCGGGCCGCCCACTCGTTAATCTTGGGATTGTATTTCATGGTACAGGAACCAAGCGGATAAAAACCGTTATCCACCCCATACGCCCGGGTGGAGAGTTCGGTAAAGTGCCGGACTGCCTCAACCTCGCTTAATTCCGGCAGAGAAACCGCAGCCTGCCGCAAAAACGGGGCCGGGATGCTTTCCCCGATGGCCGGCGCCGGGATCGATTCGGCAGGCAGACTAAAGGGATTGCTGCCGGGAACGTGTTTTTCGAATATAAGCTCAGGCATGTTCTTTACCTCCTAAGACAGCGACTAGTTTGTCAATTTCCGCCTTGGTTCTTTTTTCGGTAAAGGCCAGTAATAAGGCGTTATCCAACTCGTAACCGCCGATGATACCCTGCTCCAGCAGTTCCCGATTGGCCGCGGCCGGGTCCGGGACTTTCAGGGCAAACTCGCAGAAATACGGTTGTTGATACTTTAACTCCATTCCCTGTTTGCGGAATTCCTGTTCCGCGTATTTAGCCAGGTGGTGGCTGCGCAGGGCAATTTTCCGCAGCCCTGCCTCCCCGATAAATGACAGATACATACTGGCGGTCAGGGCACAGAGCGCTTCGTTGGAGCAAATATTTGAAGATGCCAGTTCGCGCCGGATGTGCTGCTCCCTGGCCTGCAGGGTTAAGACAAAGGCCCTTTTCCCATCCAGGTCTTTGGTTTGACCGACGATCCGGCCAGGAATTTTCCGCATCAGGTTTTTGCTGGCCGCCATAAAGCCGAGATAGGGTCCGCCGAAGCTTAAGCTCATCCCGAGCGGCTGACCTTCACCCACGGCCAGGTCCGCGCCCCATTCGCCCGGGGACTTGAGCAATGCCAGGGAGACCGGTTCTACCGCCATAATCAACAGTCCTTTTTGGGCGTGGATTGCCTTTTCCACCGGCGCGGCATCTTCCAGGAGCCCATAGAAATTAGGCTGCTGAATTACGGCGCAGGCGGTCTGGCCGTCGATCGCCGCCACCATCCCGTCGAGGTCCGCAACGCCGTCTTTGCCGGGAACAACGCATACTTCCAGACGGCCGGAAAGCGAAATCGCCCTCAGAATCTCCAGGTATTCGGGATGAACCGTATCCGAGATAACCACTTTCTGCTTGTTTTTGCTGTTGACGCAGGCCAGATAACACGCCTCACCCAGTGCGTTTCCTCCGTCATACAGCGAGGCGTTGGAAACGTCGAGGCCAGTTAATTTGCAGATCATGGTTTGATATTCAAAGATGGATTGCAGAATGCCCTGGCTGATTTCGGGCTGATAAGGGGTATAGGCGGTATAAAACTCGGAGCGTAAGAGAAGCTGTTCCAGAGCGGCCGGGATATAATGATCGTAGGCTCCGGCGCCCAGGAAGGATGGATAGTTTTCCAGGTTAATATTTTGCGCCGCTAAGTCCCGCATCTGCCGGCGCAGTTCCATTTCCCCCAGGCCGGCCGGTATATCTAAGTCCCGCTTAAGCTGAAGCTCCGGCTTAATATCCTGGAACAGGTCCTCCAGCCGCGCCAAACCGAGGGTTTGGAGCATTTCCCCTACGACCGGAGCGGGGTTAGGAGTATATTTCATTCGGTTTAAACCTCCTAATCCTCAAGTGTCGCACAATAAGCGGCATAAGCCTCGGCGTTCATCAATTCGTTCAGTTTGTCGAGATCGGTAATATCAATTGCTGCAATCCAATTTTCGTATGGGTCCTGATTCAGCAGTTCCGGGGCTTCTTCGAGTTCTTCGTTGGCTTCAGTGATCACACCGGTAGCAGGAGTAAAGAGGGTCGCCACGGCTTTGACGGATTCAATAACGCCGATGCCTTCGCCCATGGAAACTTCCCCGTCCACTTCCGGCAGTTCAATATAAACGATATCCCCCAGGTGGTGCTGCGCAAAATCGCTGATTCCAATAAACCCTTTTGTGCCTTCAACCCGAATCCATTCGTGGTCCTTCGTATAGAGCAAATTTTCTGGTGCCTTCATCAATAATCCCTCCATTAATTACCTTTAACTCCTTTTTATAGGTCAGTGATTGACGGATGCCTGGACCTTTATTTAGCCTTGGTTTTTTTGCGGTAAAACAGACCGGTTCCCACGGCGGCTTTAATGCCTTTGTCGCGAATCATAATCTCAATCTCGGTGCCGGGCGTTGTGTGCTCAATCTGGATTAAGGCTAACCCGAGCGGTTTTTTGAAGGTGGGAGAGTGGAGACCGCTGGTTACCTGGCCTATTGAAACTCCCTCTTTCTGTACCTCGTAATGCGAACGGGGAATCCCTTTGCCAATCATCGCAAATTCTACCAGTTTTCGGCTCAGGCCGGCCGCTTTCTGTTTTTGGAGGGCGGACTTGCCAATGAAATCGTCGGCAATATCCAGTTTAACAAAGAAACCCAGTCCCGCTTCCAAGGGAGTAATATCCTTGGCTAATTCCTGTCCGTATAAAGGCAGCTTGGCTTCAAACCGCAGACTGTCCCTGGCACCTAAACCAACCGGGGTAACCAGTTCCCCTCCAGCCTGTAAAATCTCTTCCCAAATAAAGCCCGCCTCGGCCGGCCGCACGTAGATTTCAAAGCCATCCTCTCCGGTATAACCGGTGCGGGAAACCAGGCATTCGATTCCAGCTATTTTAACCGC
>CAZKWP010000197.1:0-2943 GCA_964556555.1 uncultured Syntrophomonadaceae bacterium | reverse complement strand
CTGTTGCAGCACGTTTTCTCAACCTATCCATATTGGATTCTACGGCATGAGCTGCGATTTTTACGTAAGCGGACCTGTCAAAAAACCTGTGCATCCCTGAAGCAGCATCCTAAAATCACGCTGATCACAAGCGTTGAAAAGGACACAGCCGCAGCCTTGATGCGCAGAACCATTCGCTCCGTATCCGGACAATATTACCCCGATTGGGAGTGGTACCTCTTTGCTGAATCGGAGGAGCTGCAGCAGCTTGCCGGCTGCATTCCCGCTCAACTCCGGCACAAAATTCATCTGATAGACCATTCGAATGATAACGCAGAGGCGTGGGGTGGAGAATTCTCCGCCTTTCTTTCCAACGGGGATGAATTGGCGCCATTCGCTCTGGCGGAAGTGGTCAAAGCCATCAACGAAAATCCGCAAGCTGATATACTGTTTTCCGACGAGGATCATATCCGGGGCAAGCGCACGCGCTATGATCCGTGGTTTAAACCGCAATGCAACATCTATAACCTGCGAAGCGGGAATTACTTAGCCCATTTTTTAGTCATTAGAACTAACTTGCTGAAAAAAATTGTGGCTCAGGAAGGGAAACGTCCGATCCACCGGATTCACCTGTACGACCTGATTTTGCGCTGTGTCGAACAGACCTCGGAGGTAATTCACATCCCCGCAGTGCTCTACCATTCGCGAAAGGCAAGGCTCGATTCAGAGGGACATCCGATCGCCCGCGCCGCAGATCCGCTGGATGAACTGGCGCTGCAGAATCATCTGCAACGGATGCACATCCTGGCAGATGTATTGCCAAATGATTATCCGGATACATTGCGCATTCGTTATACCGTGCAGGGATCGCCGCTGGTGTCGATCATTATCCCCAACAAGGACCAGCAGCCGATTTTGCAGCGCTGCATCGATTCGATTCTGGAAAAGACCACCTATCCGAATTATGAGATCCTCATCGCGGAAAACAACAGCCAGACATCGGATATTTTCACCTACTACGAACAACTGAAGCATCAAGCGGATTTTCCAGGGCGAGTCCTGTATTGGGACAACGCCTTCAATTACTCTGCCATCAACAACTGGGCGGCAGAACAGGCTTCCGGAGAATACCTTCTGTTTCTCAACAACGATATCGAAATCATCACGCCGCAATGGATCGAGGAAATGCTCGGACTGGCACAGCAGCCGGACGTCGGCGCCGTGGGTGCAAAATTGTACTTCCCGGACGGCAGATTGCAGCATGCAGGAGCAGGATTTGACCGCTTTGTACCCAATTCCGCGTACCATATCGCGAGGAAAACCAACCAGGAAATCACGATGGCTATACGAAGCAGGATAGACCGAGAAGACGTGCCTCGAGTGAAGGAAGGCATGCCTAGCGTGATCGAACCGCCAGGTGCCGACGATTGGCGCATCGAAACGAAGAAGGCCTCATTTCTAGAGTTCGACGAAGCCTTGAGCAAGCGCGCCCAGCTGAACTACATCCAGCGCTCGGGTGACAACCTCATGTCTGAAATTAGAAAAGAGCAATCGAACAGGCGGTGTATCTCGGCGTCCCTCTGCCTGCGCCTGCCATTGTTTTAAAATGACCTCGTTCCGGGAGGACTCGGCATAGTGTCGTTGCAGTCGTGCCCGCTGCCGCAGGATCTCGCGATCATGAGCGGAAACGGATTTCATACTATTGTCGTGCATTGATGGTTTTCCTTGTTGGGAGTATCCATATACGGTGCTTTTGCACGTCACCTGAATGTCATCTGCACTTTGTCAGTGTAGCATGAACCACCCGTGCCTTACAAGCTGGCAAGCCCCTGGAATCTTGCTAGGGACTCAAACCTAGAATCGCTCGGCTCTACTTTGATCTTAGCATTCGCGAGGCGTTCAGAATTGCGATCAGTGTCACGCCGACATCGCCAAAAACAGCTTCCCACATGCTTGCCACACCAAAGAACCCCAGCACTATCAACACGGTCTTAACCCCCAACGCGAACACAACGTTCTGCATGAGTATGGCGCGGTTCTTCTTAGCAATCCGTATCGCCTGAGGGATTTTGCGAAGCGAACCATCCATTAGCACAACATCAGCCGTCTCGATCGCTGCGTCCGCTCCAAAGTCACCCATTGAAATGCCGATGTCGGCGCGCGCGAGTACTGGTGCGTCATTAATTCCATCGCCAACAAACACTGTCTTACCACGCCGCGCCGGCATATCCATCTGTTTCTCGACGAGCTCCACCTTTTCTTCTGGCAGAAGATTCGCATGATAGTGCCCCACGCCTGCCTTTTCGGCAATGATTCCGGCGGAGTAGTCGCCGTCACCGGTGAGCATCACCAGATTCTCTACTCCTTCCGCCCGCAATTCTGCCATCGCCTCGGCAGAGTCTTTCTTAATTTCATCGCTTATTATGAGATATCCAACGTAACGCTCATCCACCGCCACGTGCACCACAGTGCCATCGACCTTGCAGGTGTCGTGGTCGATTTTGTAAAGATGAAGCATTTTATCGTTGCCTGCAAGCACTCTATTCCCGTGTACTTCGGCAATGATGCCGCCACCGGCAGTCTCTTTGTATTCCGTGACGTTTCCGGCTTCCACTGGTTTGCCGTATGCTTCGACAATTGAAAGCGCGATCGGGTGGTTGGAATGTGATTCCGCCAACGCTGCGAATTCTAACAACTGCTCCTGTGAATATCCGTTTTTAGTGACGGCTTCCGTGACCTTGAAGACGCCTTTTGTGATGGTGCCGGTCTTGTCGAAGAAAATCGTCCCGACAGAATTGAGCGCATCAAGAAAATCGGATCCCTTTATAAGTATCCCATTCTTCGAAGCTGCTCCAATGCCTCCGAAATATGTGAGCGGGATGCTGACAACGAGGGCGCATGGGCATGAAACAACGAGAATTACGAGGGCTCGGTATATCCAAGCGGGAAACGTTTGACCATCAA
>CAZKWP010000196.1:0-2945 GCA_964556555.1 uncultured Syntrophomonadaceae bacterium | reverse complement strand
ACCAGAGGGCAAACCAAAGGGCAACCCGCCTGCCGTTTCATTTTTGGGGGCAGGGGAATTATTGCTTTCAATGAATCCGGAATCCGGCATATGTTCACTTTCATGCGGGTATACATTTCATGGGGGTTCCGGTTTTCCCGGAAGGGGGAGAGATGCGTGATGCAGCAAACAAGTGCGCAGCTGCCGACAGAGGAGCAGCTGGAGACCGTCGCTGAGGTTATGCGCCTGGCCCTGGATGAAGCATTCTATTGGCGGGTAGTGCATGTCGGCTTGGTTCCCGGTAAGCTCAGCCGCAGTTACTGCTGGGAACGCGATACGAGCCGGCCGCTTAGGCATCAGCAGCACTATATGAAAGTTACCCAGTTGCAGCTTCGGTTTTTCTTCGAAGCCCGGATGATCAATCTGGAGTTTCTGTGTATTCCCGAAGGAGAGCGCCGGCAGGGGATCGGTAAAAAAATTGTCGAGTGCGTGCTGCAAATCGGCCGGGAGCTGGGTTACCAGCAGGTGCTGCTCCATTCCGTTAAAGCCAGCATGCCTTTTTGGTTAAGATTAGGATTTCAGCCGGTTGCTCCGGTTAACCCACTTAATCCCAAAACCCCTAGAAGAATGGTCTGCAAGCTTTAACTCGGCAACTCGGCGCGGAAATCGGAAAAAGCAGAATGGACGAATTTGACGCAGAGTGTTATCATTGGATAAAGTGTGAGGAAAGGTTTTTACTGCAGGACACCATGTTAGAAAATGTAAGCGCTTCCTATATAATTTCACAATACGGATATATAGCGATATTCGGTTTATTAGCTGGCGGGATGATTGGAATGCCTTTTCCGGATGAAACAATTATGGTTTTTTCGGGTTACCTGGTGCACGCCGGCAGCCTGCAGTACTGTCCAACGGTGATTTCCGCCCTTATCGGGAGTCTGACCGGGATAACCTTAAGTTTTATGATTGGCCGAAATATCGGTTTACCCATAATTGATCGTTTTGGCAGCAGAATAGGAATAACCCAGGCCAAAATGGAACAGGTGGAAAAGTGGTTTAACCGATTCGGCAAGTTTGCCCTGCCGATTGGTTACTTTGTGCCCGGGGTGCGTCACGTCATGGCCTATTTTTCTGGGATCAGCCGGCTGTCCTTTCGGGATTTTGCGCTATTTGCCTATACGGGCGGGTTATTTTGGGTAGTCTTATTTATTAGTCTCGGGTGGTTTTTAGGCGAAAGCTGGTTTCGGTTATCGCAATCGATCCATCATTATTGGCTGGTATGGGTGCTGGTATTTCTGGTTGTTCTCTATGTTGTTTATGCCCTGACCAAAAACGCGCAGTGCAGATTGACCGCGATACCGGAAAAGGAAACGCCGCTTAAGGAGGACCCCGAAAAATCACGTTTTTAGCGGAGATGGCGTCTTTATGGTAAATGAAATAACAAGTGTTTATTAGAAAAACTGATTGGCAGGTAATAAACCACTTACTTCTTAATTTTAAGTAATTAAAGAGTAAGTGGTTTTTGTTTTAAGTCTGCAATTAAAGATTTTGTTGACGACAGAGAGTTTAAGAACTAAGGCGACAATTGATGGGTACTCGGTAAAACCTTTTAAATCAAAAAAGGAGGACTATGATGGCAGGACACGGTATTTTAATAATTGACATGCTTAACGATTTCATCGGGGAAAAAGCCTCTCTGCGCTGTCCTGATGGGGAGGAGATTATAGCTCCGCTTCAGAAATTGATAAAATGGGTGAGGGAACGCAATGAACGTGGTTTATCTGATGCCCAGCTGATCTATACCCAGGAGGCCCACCGCAAGCATGATGCCGATTTTAGGGTTCGTCCAGTGCACGCTGTGAAAGGCACCTGGGGTTCGGAAATAATCAAGGAATTGCAGCCGCAGGGTGATGAGTATGTGATTCCTAAACGCCGCCACTCGGGTTTCCATTATACCGATCTGGATTTATATCTGAGGGAAGAGAATCTGGATACGGTAGTCATTACCGGGGTTTGGACTAATGTGTGTTGCCGTTCCACGGCGGCTGATGCTCTGGCTCATGTTTACAAGGTTATTACTTTAGCCGATTGTTGTGCTTCCAAAACCAAGGAAATGCATAAAGCCGGCTTGGTTGATCTTTCAATATTCACCAAGGTAATGAACCTTGATGAATATTTATTAGCTTGGGAAATGGGGGATGATCCTTGGAAAGGAAGCGGAGACCCGCTGAACAAGGTGGGCGAACTATCCCAGTAGATTCTCCGAAGGCCTGGGAACTATAACGAAACTGGCGTCTGAAATTTACCTTCCTCTATATATACAAGATCAAGATTTGTGAGGGAACTATAACGTCAAGGAAGCGCCGCCTAAGGACGATACCGAAAAATCACGTTTTTAGCGGAGATGGCTTATTGACTTTAACTTTAGACTGTTGTAGAATGTAAATTGCGTCGGGATGTAGCTCAGCTTGGTGGAGCGCTTGGTTCGGGACTAAGAGGCCGCAGGTTCGAATCCTGTCATCCCGACCATTGATAATAAAGGGTTTAGGCCCTTTTATTTTTTTACCCCGAACACATTTTGACCCTAATTTGACCCTAAATATTTACCTCGCTTTAAACTGCAGCACTTTGCCCATTTTCTGGTCCTTCTTTTTAGCTTCTGCTCTTTCTAATTCCTCGTTTACCCTGTCGAATACTCCGTCGATTTTACCCGCCGTCTTTACCATCGAGTCCGCTATAATATCACCATAAATGTCCAGGGTGGTGGTGCTTTCATCATGGCCGAGTACGGCCTGAAGTTCCTTAATGCTCATGCTCTCCCTGGTTAAATAAACGAAAGTATGTCGGAGACAGTGAGGGCTGGCTTTAATGCCGGCCTTTTTTGCGTATCTGCTCATCATCGTGTAGTAGGAGTCGGGGCGGATCCGCCGGCCGTCCTTGTTTGGGAAAACCAGATCCGCTTTCCC
>CAZKWP010000195.1:0-2947 GCA_964556555.1 uncultured Syntrophomonadaceae bacterium | reverse complement strand
AACCGCGGTGGCTATGGTTACGCCGGCCGAAGGACCGTCAATCGGCACCCCGCCGGGGAAATTAATATGAATATCGAAGTTCCGCGGGTCGACCCGGGCGTAACGCCTAAGCGCCGTGAGCACGTTTTCCACGGATCCCCGCGCCAGACTCTTTCGCCGGATGGTATGGCCGTGGCCGGGGATTTCCTCCTCCTCGACCACTCCGGTCACAGTAATCTTGCCCCGATTGGCCTGGGCCGGTATAGCCGAGACCTCCACTTCCAGCAAGGTGCCCAGGTTAGGACCGTATACGGCTAACCCATTTACCATCCCAATCTGAGGCTTAAGTGGGATCTTCTTTTCCGAGCGCGGCGTGTATTGGCCGCTGTTAACTACCCACTCCACTTCTTCCACCGAGATCTTGCGGCTGGCCCGCGTCAGGGCCAAACCCGCCGCAATTTGCACAATGTTTACCGCTTCTCGACCGCTGGTAGCGTATTTTTTCACCACTTCCAGCGCCTCCTCTCCTAAATGAAAACTGATTTTTTGGGCCGCATTAGCCGCAATAATCCCGATTTCCTCGGGGAGCAAAGAGCGGAAAAACACCTCGAGACAACGGGAACGGATGGCTGGCGGCAAATCCTGCGGCATCCGCGTCGTAGCCCCGACCATCCGAAAGTCAGCGGGCAGGCCATTTTGGAAAATATCATGGATATGGGCGGGGATATTCGTATCCTCCGCACTGTAGTACGCACTTTCCAAAAAAACCTTGCGATCTTCCAGCACCTTGAGCAGCTTGTTCATCTGGATCGGGTGCAGTTCACCGATTTCATCAATAAACAGCATCCCGCCGTGCGCCTTGGTAACTGCCCCCGGTTTAGGCTGCGGTATCCCGGCCATACCCAACGGACCGGCTCCCTGATAAATAGGATCGTGAACCGAACCGATCAGGGGATCCGCAATACCCCGCTCATCAAAACGGGCCGTAGTTGCATCCAGTTCGACAAAACGTGCCTCTTCCGAAAAAGGCGAAAAAGGATTCTTCTTCGCCTCCTCTAAGACTACTCTCGCTGCTGCGGTCTTGCCGATTCCCGGCGGTCCGTAAATAATTATATGCTGCGGATTAGGTCCGCAAAGGGCTGCCCGTAAGGCCTTCAGTCCTTCGGTTTGACCAATAATCTCTTCAAAACAAGTCGGACGGGTCCGCTCCGACAGCGGTTCGGTCAAGGAAATCTGTCTCAGCCGCTGCAACTTGTCCATTTCCTTTTGCGATTCCCGGTACACGGTTTGCCGGTTCCCCTGCTGCTGTCTTAACAGATTCCAAAAATAGAGCCCAATAATGATCCCAAAAAAAATTTGGACAAAGATTAAAAATCCTCCAACCCCACTAAGAAAGTCACCCATTAGATTCGTCACCCCTCTCACTACTTGATATTATTGCCGGTCTGGGTAACGAATAATCATCCGAAAAAAGATTGCCGAAAAAATAGACCGCCGGCATTTTTGGGCCCGGCGGTCTATGCTTACACTTACAACTTAATTAAATAATAAAAACTATCCTTTAGCCTACGCTGTTTCCTCTTTTTTCTTCTTCCGTTCCATGGTCACCAGCAGCGGGTCTTCTTTGCGTAAGATCACATCTTTGGTGATAACGCACTTGGTTACGTCTCCCCTTGATGGGATATCGTACATCACTTCCAGCATGATGTCCTCAAAAATCGCCCGAAGTCCCCGCGCCCCGGTATTTCGCTTAATCGCCTCTTTAGCAATGGCGGCCAAACCTTCGTCTTTGAATTCCAGGGTTACCCCGTCTAATTCAAAAAGCTTCTGGTATTGTTTTACCAGCGCATTGCGTGGTTCGGTGAGGATCCGGATCAAGGCATCCTCATCCAAGGCATCCAGCGTAACAATAATGGGCATCCGACCAACGAATTCCGGAATCAGGCCGAACTTCAGCAAGTCTACCGGCATGATATTTTCAAGGATCTCCCCGATTTTCTTTTCGCTCTTGGTCAGAATCTCAGCGCCAAAACCGAGCGATTTATGGCCAATCCGGTTTTGGATGATTTTATCGACTCCATCAAAAGCACCGCCACATATGAAGAGGATATTGGTGGTATCCAGTTGGATAAACTCCTGATGCGGATGCTTCCGTCCGCCTTGCGGCGGCACACTGGCGATGGTTCCCTCCAGAATCTTTAAAAGAGCCTGTTGGACTCCCTCCCCGGATACATCGCGGGTTATGGACGGATTTTCCGATTTCCGGGCTATCTTATCAATCTCGTCGATATATACAATGCCTTTTTCCGCTTTCTCCACATCGTAATCAGCGGCCTGAATCAACTTCAGAAGGATATTTTCAACGTCTTCGCCTACGTATCCGGCTTCCGTTAAAGAGGTAGCATCAGCGATTGCAAAAGGTACGTTTAAGATTTTCGCCAAGGTCTGCGCCAACAAGGTCTTACCGCTGCCAGTAGGTCCCAGCATGACGATGTTGCTCTTTTGGAGTTCCACATCATCAATTTTCATCCCGGTGTTAATCCGCTTGTAATGATTGTAAACCGCCACAGAAAGAGCTTTTTTGGCCTTCTCCTGGCCAATCACGTACTGGTCCAGGATTTCCTTGATTTCTTTCGGTTTGGGGATGTCTCCCAGATCAAAACCTACTTCTTCATTCAGTTCTTCCTCAATGATTTCATTACACAGCTCTATACATTCATCACAAATGTAGACCCCGGGTCCGGCTACCAGTTTTTTGACCTGGTCCTGGAGCTTCCCACAGAAGGAACACTTGAGTTGGCCCTTGTCGTCTCCGAATTTATACATATTATCACCTCTTGCCCTAAACTCTCTTCCGAGTTCCGGCCTCCATCACCTCATCAATTATACCATATGCCTGAGCTTCTTTCGCGGTCATAAAAAAATCTCTTTCCGTATCCGCTTGGATGCGGCTTAAAGGCTGACCGGT
>CAZKWP010000194.1:0-2949 GCA_964556555.1 uncultured Syntrophomonadaceae bacterium | reverse complement strand
CTTTGGGATGACGATGCTGCAGAATAACCCTAAGAAAATCGCTGAACAGCTGACGGCGGAGACCGGGGTCAAGGTGATCGCTGCCTCAGACGGAATGGTGCTGGATCTTGATTATTAAGGATTAAGGAATCATTATCATTCAGATTGGTCAGGCGCATGATTATAACGCATGGCGTTATGTCCGATGGCAGCGGGGTATGGCGAAATAATGCTTAATTATTAATCGCCGGGGCCTCTGAATTTTCATCCGCGTCATCTAAATAAGGCTTAGGGTCATCAAAAACGATCTGGCTGAAGGTAACCACCGGCTCGGAAAAATCGAGCACACTGTTCCCATTATCTTTGATTTTGGAGACTATTTCAGTGATCGGTACCGTGGTTAGAATTACGTCTTTGGGTTCCACCATGGCGGCTAGCAGCGAATAATGCTGCTGGCTGAAACGAATGGCCACGTTAATTTCGTCGTCCCAGGAAACTTGCAGAACATAGGAGCTTTTTTCTTTATTATAAAACCAGTTGTAGCGATATTTGCTTAAACTGGCATCGTTAACTTCCTTACATTCCTTTTTTAGTTCTTTAACGTAAAGAATAATAACATCCCGACCATTTTCCAGTTTGCCGGTGGCAGCTTGTTCGGGAGAATAGGCTTGAAAAAACATGGATGATCCTCCGATCCTTTGGTATATCCGATCCTTTGGTATATATTAAAGCATAACATCATTTTTGAAAATCCACAAGAAACCGGGTGGTGAACCAATGCCTAAGATTTCGATCCTTAACGGAACGATAATTACGATGAACCCGACGCGGGCCATATTTGAAGGAAACCTGAGCATAGAAGGAAACCGGATAACGGCAATTAACCCCCAGCCGAAAAAATCCGCAGATCTTTTATCGCGTACCGCTGTTCCAGCCGTTCCCGCTGTTTTAAATGACCCAGCCGCTCCAGGCAATTTCTCAGCGGAATCGGTTTCGCTGGAAGAAATAATTATCGATGCGACCGGGAAAATAGTGCTGCCCGGTTTTGTACAAACCCACGTGCATCTTTGCCAGGCTTTGTTTCGCGGCCAGGCGGATGACCTGGAACTGTTAGACTGGCTGCAAAAGCGAATCTGGCCGCTGGAAGCCGCCCATACCCCAGAATCCCTTTATTATTCGGCTATGCTGGGCTGCGCGGAACTTTTTCGGGGTGGCACAACCTGTATCCTGGATATGGAAACCGTTCGCCATACCGAAGCTGCCCTGCAGGCCATTTTGGAAAACGGGATGCGGGCAATATCCGGCAAAGTAATGATGGACTATGGGCCGCAAGTACCGGCGGGATTAAGGGAAGATTCCCGCGCTTCGATTCGGGAGAGCGTGGCGCTGCTGGAAAAATGGCACGGCCGGGAAGACGGTCGGATCCGGTATGCTTTTCAACCTCGTTTTGCCGTATCCTGCACGGAACATCTTTTGCGGGAGGTAGCTACGTTAGCCGCTGATTACGGGGTGCTGATTCATACTCACGCGGCGGAAAATCAGCGGGAGGTTGAGCTGATTCTGCAAGAACGCGGGGAAAGGAACCTCCTTTACCTGCACCGGCTGGGACTGACCGGACCGAACCTGCTGCTCGCGCATTGCATCTGGTTAGATGAGGCCGAGCTGGACGTGCTGCAGCAGACCGGCGCCCGGGTGCTACATTGCCCCAGTTCCAACCTGAAGCTGGCTTCAGGGATTGCGCGTGTGCCGGAAATGCTGGCCCGCGGGATTTCAGTGTCTTTAGGGGCGGACGGAGCCCCCTGCAATAACAATTTAGACATGTTTATGGAAATGCGCTTAGCCGCGTTGATTCACAAAATTCGTTGCGGACCGACTGCTATGCCGGCTGCGCAGGTTTTGGAAATGGCTACGCTGGAAGGAGCAAAAGCGTTAGGCCTGGATGCGGAGATTGGCAGTCTGGAGGTAGGCAAACGGGCGGATTTGATTCTTGTCGATCTTAATGGGGTACACTGCCAGCCGGAACAAGGGGTGGATCCGATTTCCCGGTTGGTTTACTCGGCTAGAGCCACGGACGTGGAGACCACCATAATTGACGGGAAAGTGGTAATGCTGAATCGCAGATTATTAACTATTAATGAGTCAGCAGTGGTTGAGAGGTGTAATCAGCTGATAAACCAGCAATTTCGCTTAAAGACGGTTTAATTTACGGTTTTAAATCAGAGGTGGCTTAAAGACGGTCAGTCCCCGGATATCTTCGAGATAAGGCCACCTTTGGCGGACCCGATCCAGCAAACTAAGCTCCAGTTCCGTATAGTAAATACCTGGTTTTTCGCTATAACCGAAAAAGTTATAGCCATCGGGAAAGACGACATAACTTTCTCCCATGATTTTGCGGCCATCCGGGTAGTTGGTGTCGGTATTGTTGGCCATAGCCACGAAAACCGTATTTTCACAGGCGCGTACCCCGCCTAGGGTTTTCCACAGGGGCATGCGATTGGTCGGGATATTGGCGGGATTTAAAATAAGCGAAGCGCCTCTAAGCGCCAGACTGCGGACTACTTCCGGATAAAAGAGGTCTACGCAGACAGCTACGCCAATCTCCAAGCCATTATGTTTTACGACCGGCGACTCTTTCCCCGGGGCAATAAATTTCCGCTCGCCTATCGCTTCGGAGGGGAAGAGTTTATCATAAGGGATCGGGTCCGGGTGTTCCCGGCTTAAAATAAATCCCCGACAAATATTTAATGGTTCAGCCTGAATGTATTGCGCACCGGATACCATTAAACAGGCCGGTGCTTTTAGTCTGGCTAAAAGGTCGTGCAGGATTTCCTGGTAGTCTTTGGTTTTCATGGGCTCAGGACCTAACCAGCCTTCGGGCAATAAAACCAAGTCGCTGTCCGGGGCCAGTTTTTCCAAATAGGAAATCATCAGCTGCATATTATCGGCTAAATCATTAGAGTGTCGGGGAAA
>CAZKWP010000193.1:0-2976 GCA_964556555.1 uncultured Syntrophomonadaceae bacterium | reverse complement strand
TTACCATCGCATTTGCCGAACATATATGCTGCCGCAACTTTCCCGCTGCCGATCAAACTGCTGGAGGATGAAATCAGTTTGCTCTTATAAACCATGTTTGTGGTATTCAGCATTTTGATATATTTAGGCGACAGGGAAAATAAATATTGCCCTATTTTACCCAGATCATTCAAAGTAAAAAGTTGTGATTTGGTACGATTCAGCCTTCCGGTAACATTTTCAACTGCCTTTTGGTCTATACCCAGCTTCTGCGCTAAGCTCTTCATGGTTTTTAACGCTTCGTTTGTCGTTCCGGAAAGATTTTCGGCCAGTGCCAGGGCAACATCCGGCGCATTCCGGCAAATATAGGCGCAAAGCAGCGTGTGCAACGGAATTTGTTCGCCTTCTGCTAATCCGATAGATCCGGAAGCCTTTGCCTCTTTTGCTGGCATCAACCCTATTGTGACCTCGTCAGTCAACTGCATCCGGTTCAATGAAAGCTTCTCCATGATTAAGGAAAGCAGAATCGGCCCGCCTAATCCTCTGTCTACATATGCATTGGGATTACCTTCAGTTAATAAAACTTCTCCGGTTTCCGCATGAATAGCCGTCACTCCGTAAGACGCAATGCGACTTCTCCTATAATTCTCCATTAAGTCGGCCGGTAATTCATCCTGCTGCTTTAATGCATTTACCAGACATTTACGGATTTTCCCAAAATCATTGGCCCGTCTCGAGCCTTTCAGCAGTACATAATCCTCCGGCCCCAGTATGCTGGCAGCAACCTTGGCGCAAGCTTCAATATCATCATAATATCCAGCAAATATTTTTGGGGGTAATTCTTCCACCATATAGCGCATTTCGTCACCGTAAGCAAATACAAGATCAACATTCGTCTCAATCAGCGGCTTCGCTAATTGTCTATGAACCATCTCCGCATTCTTACCTAAGTTCACGACACGACCTAAGATGCAAACCTTCTTTCCAGAGTATAGGGAGGAATTTGTTTTAAACACCTCAAAAGCGGAATACATCGAGACGACTTCAGCGTTATAGCTGTCATCCAGGATATGCACCTTGCCCCCCTTTGGTAAATCAACCGAAAAAGTCTCTAATACTGATTCGTTTAAATGGATATCCTGAAATTTATAAGTTACTTCATTTGGATTTATGCCAAGGGCATATACGGCTGACAGCGCAGCCAGCGAATTCGACACCATCCCTTTTCCTGGTGCCGGCAAGAAGTACTGCACATCAATATCCTGTATCCGGGCGCTGACGTGTGAACCTGACTCCGTCGGCTGCCACTCAATCAATTTAAAATCAGCATCCGGATGAAATCCGTAGCTTAAAGGCGCAGCATTATACGAAATGACTTCTGATTGAACAAATTCGAACTCCTGCATATCTCTGTTGAGTACAGCAATACCCCCCGGCTCGATTCCCTGGGCAATGCGCGCTTTCATTCTTGCCGTCTCATGCACATTATTGACACTGCCTGCGGTTTGGCCCAAGGCTATTTCGGTAATTATCGATACATGAGGTCTCGCAAAATTACATATTCCGCCGGATCTCATCCAAAGGGCGGCCAAAGCTACTTCCAGTACAATATAATCCGGTTGTCTGATGCCTTTGATGTTCGTCAGAGGTACACCGGTTCTTGTATTATGATTCTTATGGGTTGAAACAACCTCCCCCTTTGCTTCTAATAAGGTATGTAAAAGCATTTTTGTGGTTGATTTTCCCACTGTTCCAGTAATAGCCAAAACTTTCCCCTGGTAATGCTTTCTTGCATATTCTCCTAAGATGCGAATTACGGCATAGGAATTTTCTACTATAAATAGCGGAAGTTCAGGATCTAAACCTTTAATAGGCCTCTCTGCAATCACTCCGATTACTTTGTGCTGAAATTTAGAGACCAAGAGGTGAGTATCTGGCCAGCCGGCATAAACCCCGGTATTTCCGGAACCCTGATGCCATCTCTCCTCGTCTATCGCAATAAATAGCGTGCCTTCCTCAATACATCCGAATTCAGTAATGGCCGCATTCCAAAAACACCAGCCCTCTTTCGGTTCAACTACCCATTTGCCTATTAAGAGCTGATCAATCAATTCTTTTGTCCAGACATTGATTTTATTGCTTTCAGGCTTACCTACCATACACGTTCCCTTATCCTTTGTTCTTTTTTCAATATTTGATTCAGGCGGGCTGCAACAACCAGAGATATTGGGTTTATCATCAATGACTATTGAATCAGATCAATTTATGTCTTACATAACAATATCAGCTAAGCTGTATTTAAGGGCCTTTTGCAATTCTTCCAGGCTGAGTTCCACCTGATACCCGATTTTCCCGGCACTGAAGATGATTGAATCAAGATCAGCGGCTGACGCATCAAGCACCGTGACAAAGCTTTTTTTCATGCCAATCGGCGAGCAGCCTCCATGCACGTATCCCGTAAGCGGCAATAAATCTTT
This sequence comes from uncultured Syntrophomonadaceae bacterium, assembly GCA_964556555.1. Taxonomy (GTDB): domain Bacteria; phylum Bacillota; class Ch66; order Ch66; family Ch109; genus CAYXHK01. The sequence continues at coordinate 520 of CAZKWP010000193.1, read as the reverse complement.
CGCTTTTATCATCTCAATTGCTTTCTCGTTAACGCTTTCCGCCGCTTTTTTCAGATCCAGTTCCGCGGCAACCGGCACCAGAAATACATAGTACTTTTTGGTTTTCCCTACGGTCACCAGGGTTTTAAACACCCGCTGCGGATCCTGATTTAAAGCCTCCGCCACTTCCAGGCCGCTGATCGCCCCGCTGTCAACATAACTGTGACTCTGATAAGCCGCTTTCACCTTGTCCAAGATCCGCATCACATTGGTTTTTTCCGCCATGTTTCCTCACCCCTTTAATCAATCGGCTCATCCATGTACTGGTAGACGTAATTGGTGTCAATGGTTATTACTGCGTAGTAACTTGCGTTTTCCGCTTTGATTGCTTTTTTTATCTTCTTGACCAGGTCGTCCGAATCGAGCTCAAAACCAACCGGCACCACCACGTCGAAAATCAAGTTGGTATGGGTTTCCCCTCTGACTACCCGGAAATCATGCATAGTCAGTCTTTTGTCAATTGAAAAGACGATGTTGTCGG
>CAZKWP010000192.1:1900-3052 GCA_964556555.1 uncultured Syntrophomonadaceae bacterium | reverse complement strand
CCGCTCAAGCTTTTCTTTGCCCAGGCCCGCCAGAAGCGTCGGTACATCCTCCGGCTCGGGCAAAATTTCTTCCAGCGTTTCGGGCAGTGCCCAGCCCGCTTCACGCGAGTCCACGGGGTTGATCACATATTTTTTGATGTCTTCCGCGTCAGCTTCACTGACGCCGCGCAGCACATAGACCGTGGCGCAGCGCACAGCTGGGCGGGGGCAATGCAAGGCTAGTTCCACGCATTGGGCTGCGCTGTCGGCACGCTGGTCGTACTGGCCGGGCAGATATTCCACTGCAAAGCAGATTTCGTCCGCAGCTTTTTCAAAGTCATCTTCGAAGACGATATCTACGGCGGGCTCGGAGAAGACCAGTCCTGCGGCGGCAAAGAAAACCGCCTCTCTCAGGCCTTCAATGTCGTAGCGGACGAGGATGCGCACGCCAGTCAGCGAAGCTTTGCCCAGCGTGGCTGTAAAATCCGCCAGCGCCTTGTTTGCCGCAATGTCGAAGCCATGCTTTTTTTCCACATAGATGCGCTTAACCATGCTTGATCTCTTCTCCCGCAAATTTATATTAGCCAGTATAACGGCTTTTTTATCCACGCGCAATACACGCTGTTTCCACGGCATCCCCACAACGCGTAAGTTCATAAATATTTCTTTTAATTAGCTTCAATTTCGGCTATAATGTATATATTATTAAGAAGATTTCGGTCGGACAGGAGAGCGTATGGTGCTGCATATCGGCAAGGACGAGATCGTGCCGTTAAAGGACGTGATGTTCATACTCGATTATAAGGAAGCGACAGCCAACGACGATACCCATCGCTTTATCAGCAAACTGAGCGACAGCGCCCACAACATCTATATCGACAAGCTCAACATCAAGTCGGTGGTGGTGGCGCGGATGCAGGGCAAATACTTTATTTTTTATTCACCCATTTCGCCCGCGACGCTCTTTAAACGCGCAAAATCATAGAGTTTATATATTTTTTTGAAGGAGACGGCAATGGATCACAACATAGCGGAAAACGCGTACGGCGCCTCGCAGATACAGGTTCTCGAGGGGCTTGAGCCCGTGCGCAAAAGGCCGGGTATGTATATCGGTTCCACCGATGTGCGCGGCCTGCATCATCTGGTTTACGAGATCGTGGACAACTCAATCGA
>CAZKWP010000192.1:0-1890 GCA_964556555.1 uncultured Syntrophomonadaceae bacterium | reverse complement strand
ATGGGCGGCTTTTGCGATCACATCATCGTGACGCTGCGCAAGGACGGCGGCGCGTGCGTCGTGGACAATGGCCGGGGCATACCGGTCGGCATCCAGCAGCAGACTGGCAAATCCGCGCTGGAGGTGGCGTTGACCATGCTGCACGCGGGCGGTAAGTTCGGCGGTGAAGGCTACAAAGTTTCGGGCGGCCTGCACGGCGTGGGCCTCTCGGTGGTCAACGCGCTGTCAGAGCGCTTAGAGGCCACGGTGCGGCGCGAGGGAAAAGAATTTCAGATGAGCTTCAGGCGCGGCGACCCAGATGGCGAGATCCGCGTGACGGGCGAGACCGAGGAGACAGGCACCACGGTCTGCTTCTGGCCCGACCCGCAGATTTTTGAGACGTTGGAGTTCAACTACGATACGCTCAAAGTGCGCCTGCGCGAGCTCGCGTTTTTAAACAAAGGGCTGCGCATCTGTCTCATCGACGAGCGCACCGATATGAAGAACGACTACTGCTTCGAGGGCGGAATCGTCCATTTCGTCAAGTACTTAAATAAAAATAAAGCCGCGCTGCACCCCGACCCGATCTATTTTATGATCGAGAAGGATACGGCGAGCGTTGAGATCGCGATGCAGTACAACGACAGTTACAACGAAAATATATACTCGTACGCCAACAACATCCCCACGCACGAGGGCGGTACGCATCTGATGGGCTTCAAATCCGGCCTCACGCGCGTAATGAACGACTACGCGCGGCGTTTCGGCATGGTGAAGGAGAAGGAGGAGAACCTTGCGGGTGAAGATATCCGCGAGGGTCTCACGGCTGTCATCAACGTGAAGCTGCAGGAGCCGCAGTTTGAGGGACAGACCAAGACCAAGCTCGGCAACAGCGAGATCCGCACGCTGGTGGACGGCGCGATGGCCGAGGAGCTTAAAGCGTTTCTGGAAGAAAACCCGGCTACGGCGAAGGATATACTCAATAAATGCCTCGTGGCAAGGCATGCGCGTGAAGCCGCAAGGCATGCGCGCGAGCTCACGCGGCGCAAAAGCGCGCTGGAGAGCGCGGCGCTGCCCGGCAAGCTGGCCGACTGCTCAGAGCGCGACGCTTCCAAATGCGAGATATTCATCGTTGAGGGCGACAGCGCGGGCGGCAGCGCCAAGCAGGGGCGCGACCGGCGCTTTCAGGCCATCCTGCCGCTGCGCGGCAAGATTCTCAACGTGGAAAAGACGCGGCAGGACAAAGCGTTTGCCAACAATGAAATCAAGTCCATGGCCACGGCTTTCGGCGCGGGGCTGGGCGCGGAGTTCGATGTGGATAAGCTGCGCTACAACCGCATCATCTGCATGACGGACGCCGACGTGGACGGCAGCCATATCCGCATTCTGCTCTTAACGTTCTTCTACCGCTATATGCGCGAACTCATCGAGCGCGGACACGTGTACATCGCACAGCCTCCGCTCTACAAGGTGGCCAAAAACAAAACGGAGAAGTACGTGTACAGCGATGAGGCTTTGGAGGCGTATTTGGCCGAGATCGGCAAGGAAGGCATCACGATCCAGCGCTACAAAGGCCTTGGCGAGATGAACCCGGAACAGCTGTGGGAAACGACGATGGACCCGGAGAACCGCACGCTGCTGCAGGTCACATTGGATAACGCCATCGAGGCGGAGGAGATCTTCACGGTGCTGATGGGCGATGCGGTGGAGCCGCGCAAAGAGTTCATCGAACAGAACGCCAAGCTTGTCGTCAATCTGGACGTTTAAGGGGTAGCTGCAATGGATGAGAACAGAAAGGCAGTACTGCCTGTCGATATCGAAAAAGAAATGAAAACGTCGTTCATATCCTACGCGATGGCGGTTATCATCAACCGCGCGCTGCCGGATGTGCGCGACGGCTTAAAGCCTGTG
>CAZKWP010000191.1:851-3064 GCA_964556555.1 uncultured Syntrophomonadaceae bacterium | reverse complement strand
TACTCGCGTCTACACCACCACTCCTAAAAAACCAAACTCGGCTCTGCGTAAGGTAGCCCGGGTTCGTTTGACAAACGGAACCGAAGTTACCTCCTATATTCCGGGCATTGGTCATAACCTTCAGGAGCACTCCGTGGTCTTGGTCCGAGGAGGTCGGGTTAAGGACATCCCAGGGGTAAGGTATCACATAGTGCGGGGATCGTTAGATTCCTCCGGAGTACAAAACCGAGGGCAGGCGCGTTCTAAATATGGAGCGAAGCGTCCGAAAAAGGGTGCGGTTAAAGGCACTGCCAAAAAATAAACCCGCAGTTTGTTTTAAGCAGCAGGGTGGCCATTAAAGGGGGGAAAAGAATGCCAAGGAAAGGTCCGGTAACCAAGCGCGAAATCATTCCGGATCCCATTTATCGGAGTACGCTGGTAACTAAATTTATCAATCAGTTAATGTGGGACGGCAAGCGCAGCACGGCCGAAACGATTTTTTACGATGCCTGTGAAATGATTCAGGAGAAGACGAATAAAAATCCGCTGGAAGTCTTTGAACAGGCTTTAAAAAACGTAATGCCAATGTTAGAGGTTAAAGCCCGGCGTGTTGGTGGCGCCAACTATCAAGTCCCGATTGAAGTCCGGGCAGATCGCAAGCAAGCGTTGGCAATCCGCTGGTTGGTTAACTATACCCGCAAACGGGGCGAAAAAGACATGGTGAAAAAATTAGCGGGAGAACTAATGGATGCCGCTAATAACACCGGGGCTTCCGTTAAGAAGCGGGAAGACACCCATAAAATGGCGGAAGCAAATAAAGCTTTTGCTCACTATCGGTGGTAAGCAATACAACAATGGCAATTTAGGCGTTTAAATCTCAGGGGAAGGAGGGAATAGTGATGCAGAAGCCAGAGAATGCCGAGATGAAGAGCATCCGAAACATCGGAATCATGGCGCACATTGACGCAGGTAAAACAACGACTACGGAACGAATCTTGTTTTATAGCGGCCGGTTGCACCGAATGGGAGAAGTTGACAGCGGTTCCGCAACGATGGACTGGATGCCTCAAGAACAAGAACGCGGTATCACTATTACTTCCGCCGCAACCACTTGCTTTTGGCAAGATCATCGGATTAACATTATCGACACTCCCGGGCACGTGGACTTTACGATGGAGGTGGAGCGTTCTCTGCGCATCCTGGACGGGGCGATCGCGATATTTTGCTCGGTTGCCGGGGTGCAGCCTCAATCGGAAACGGTATGGAGGCAGGCGGACCGCTATGGAGTCCCGCGAATTGCCTACGTTAATAAAATGGACCGGGTAGGTGCCGATTTTGACCGGGCATTAAAAATGATCCGCGAGCGACTGGGCGCTAACCCAGTGGCCGTTCAACTACCGATTGGCGCCGAGGACTCTTTTCGGGGGATGGTCGATTTAGTATTAAACCAAGCGATCATCTTCCAGGATGATGATGAACTGGGCCTAAATCCGGCTGTCGTAGAGATCCCAGAGGAAATGCGGGAGCTGGCGGCTGAACATCGCGAGCGCTTGTTAGAAGCAGTGGCGGAAACTGAAGAAGATTTAATGCTTAAATATTTAGATGGAGAAACCCTTACCATTGAGGAGATAAAAAGAGGGCTGCGAAAGGCAACCATATCGGTTAAATTCATTCCAGTTTTATGCGGCTCATCATTTAGAAACCGGGGCGTTCAGAAACTGCTGGATGCCGTGGTTGACTATTTGCCATCTCCCCTGGATGTTCCGGCTATCTTAGGGGTGAAAAAAGATACGGGTGAAGAGTTAAGCATAACCGCTGCGCAGGAAGAGCCTTTTGCCGCGCTGGCGTTCAAGATTGCCGTTGATCCCTATGTAGGTAAACTTACTTATTTTAGGGTTTATTCGGGTCAACTTAAGTCGGGGTCTTATGTGTTAAACTCCACTAAGGAGCGCAAAGAACGGGTTGGCCGCTTATTACAGATGCATGCCAATAATCGGGTAGAAGTAAACGAAGCCAGAACCGGGGATATTTTGGCCGCGGTTGGACTGCGCGACACTTTTACGGGCGATACGCTGTGTGACGAGAACTGGCCGGTCATCCTGGAATCCATGAGTTTTCCGGAACCGGTGATCGATGTAGCGATTGAGCCCAGGAGTAAAGCGGATCAGGATAAATTAGCGGTCGCTTTGCAAAAACTGGGGGAAGAGGATCCCACCTTTAAGACCTCAGTCGAT
>CAZKWP010000191.1:0-841 GCA_964556555.1 uncultured Syntrophomonadaceae bacterium | reverse complement strand
CGGGGCAAATTATCATCTCCGGAATGGGTGAATTGCATCTGGAAATTATCGCCGACCGCTTGCTGCGGGAATTTAAGGTTAATGCGGACGTGGGGAAACCCCAGGTCTCCTACAAAGAAACCCTTAATAACCGCGTGCGGGCGGAAGGGAAATTCATTAAGCAAACCGGCGGCAGAGGACAGTATGGACACGTTTGGCTGGAGCTTGAACCTAGGGAACAGGGCAAGGGGTTCGAATTTGTTAATCAAATCGTGTCCGGAGCGGTGCCGAAAGAGTTTATTCCAGCGGTTGAAGCCGGAGTTCGGGAAGCCATGGAGTGCGGCGTTTTGGCCGGTTATCCGGTAGTGGATATCCGCGCAACGCTGTACGACGGATCTTTCCATGAAGTAGATTCCTCGGAAATTGCTTTTAAGATGGCGGGAGCCATGGCCTTGCGCGCCGGCATGTCCAAGGGAAGTGCCGTCCTCCTAGAACCCATAATGAAGCTGGAAGTTCTGGCTCCAGAAGAATATATTGGTGATATTATTGGGGATTTAAATGCCCGACGCGGTCGGGTACAGGGAATTGAGCATCAAGGTAGCTTACAAGTGGTGCAAGGATACGCACCGCTGGCTGAAATGTTCGGATATGCTACCAACCTGCGTTCTAATACCCAGGGCCGGGGGAATCATAGTATGCAATTTTCGCATTTTGAAGTGGTACCAAATCACGTCAGCGAAAAAATAATTGCTCGGCGCTACGGTTTAGGATAAAAGATACCTAATTTCCTCAGCGAAAGGAAGGATAAACCAAATGGCAAAGAAAAAATTTGAAAGAACCAAACCCCACGTAAATGTAGGTA
>CAZKWP010000190.1:0-3103 GCA_964556555.1 uncultured Syntrophomonadaceae bacterium | reverse complement strand
AGGAGGCAGCCATGATTGCGCCTAAAGAAAGAGAACAAGTTCGCAGCCGCATTGCGGATGCCTGCCGCAAGCTGATTTTATCCCGGCGCATGGTCGAGCTTTGTGAAAAAGAAGCCACGCCGAAACAGGAGGATTTTCTGGCGTATGTTCTGGAGCAGGAGATCCAGAAACGAGAGCAAAATAAGCGTGCCCGACAGCTTGGCCGTGCCTGTTTTCCGGTACTTAAAAGTTTTGAAGGTTACGAATACGGCGCCATCCGATTCCCACCTTCGCTCTCTCGCGAAGACCTGCTGAGCTGCCATTTCATCGGCGAGAAGAAGAACCTGATTCTTTACGGCCCGGTTGGCATCGGGAAAACCCATTTAGCCATAGCCTTAGGAGTCAAAGCCTGTGACATGGGGATGAATGTCCGATTCTTTACCGTGACCGAACTGGTTCTGAAATTAGGAGAGGCGCGCCGCACGGGCACGCTTGAACGACTGGTGTTTGATCTGCTGAAGCTCGATCTCCTGATTTTGGATGAATGGGGTTATGTGCCCATTGATAAAGAAGGCTCCCAGCTGCTATTTCGCGTTGTTGCCGATAGCTACGAGAGTAAAAGTTTGATCTTAACAACCAATCTTGAGTTTTCGAAATGGGGAGGGATTTTCACCGATGAACAGATGGCTGCCGCCATGATTGACCGCTTGATTCACCACGGTCATCTTCTGATCTTTGAAGGTCAAAGCTACCGAATGACCCACGCTTTGATGCGTCAGGCGTCAAACTCGAAACCATGATTTTTCCCGGGATTGCATTTGATTAAATCCGGGAATTCCTCATGATAATTTTCGGGAATTCTACTTGACAAAACACAAGCATTCTCGATATGGAGCCGAAATCGGTCAAAAAGAAGTGGAAAGAAAAGAGCTTTGCGGCCGGCGTCAACCGGGAACTGATCGAACAGGGCGCGAGGTCGCTTGGCATGGAGCTGGACAACATCATCCGGGAAACGCTGGAAGGCATGAAAAAAGCCGCCGGAAGCATCGGCCTTGCGGGCGAGCCGCAGAAACGGGCAGACTCTTAAAAATATGCCGTGAGAGATATAAACTTTAAAAGCTGATATTTTCGAATAAATTTCTTACGGTTTTAACATCATTTAAAGTTTCTACATTCACTTTTACATCATAATTTTGTTCTATTTCATAAATAATAAACATCATTTCTAATGATGTTATCCTTAAATCATCAACAAGACATGAATCAGGAGTGATATTCAATCGGTCTTCTGATTTGACCGTTTTAACAATAGCCATTATATCTTGTATAGTCATCATTTCCTCCTATGATTTTTTTATTCAGCTCTAATCTCCTGATCAATAACGATAATCCCGGAAAGTCTATTTTCAATGATTGTTTTCTTTATATTATCAGTTAGCTTGTTCATTTTGCATATCGAATTGCAGCGTATGTATCTTTTCTGTCCGTCAACAGACACAATAATATTATTCGTTCGCGTTATACAAGAGGCATTGCACGAAGAACAATCTTTCTGGCAGCAGATATTTTCATATTCTTGAATTAAATTGATATTGGCTTTAATGTTTATATCTTCCGTTGCGGAAATACATAAACCGCTCTCCGGCATATCACAAACAAGAAACTGCACGTTTTGTCTCTGATACTGTTCCCTAGAATCTGCTTTTAATAAATCATGGCCGAATCCGATATGATTGCCAGAAACAAAATCATTTTTTGTGGTATCTATGATCGATTGACATAAAGATACGCCGTATCCGATAGGATAATCGTATCTGGCTATGATAAAGGATGCGGTATATATATCATTCACGATGATGCAATCAACAGGGCTCTTCATTGTCTTTAAATGATCGAGAAGAGATATAATTGTTGATCCGTCATCCTCGTCTAGTTTGGGCAGTTCAAAATAGACTCTTTTACCCTCTTCCTTTAACGTACTGACAAGTTGATCCATTTTGTTGTTATCAATATGTCTCAGCAGATTTTTACAGTTCGAAATCCCGATATAGTATTCCTCTATCGCATAAGGTATGCCATATGATTTTTGCTTTTTTGCTTTTTCTATAGCATTAATGTCTGGTGCTGAAGCATTTTTAAAAATGTACTTATCCCGTAAATCCAAGCCGATACAAACATAGTTGTGCTTTTGAGAAATCGCTTTGTTATAATATATTTTTTCTTTTAATGTTTTTATTCTCTCAATAGAAAATTCATGATAGTATTCTAAATGCCATGCAAGCCTTCCCCATAAAATATAGTTGTTTTTATCTTTGTGTATATATTCTTCCTCAATACAATTAATATAACTATTTAAACAATCATCAAGGTATTTTAACGAAGCATTTCTTGAACTGATTTTAAATAATTTCACGTTTGAAGTATCTAACAGTCCGGTGTGAATTTCGTACGGAAGAATACTTTGCAGAGCATAAATATATTCCGAAGAGAAATCAAACTTCATGCGATAATAGGATGCATGACAATTCATCAAAGAGGAACATCCGCCGCATATATGCGAACACCCATTGTTCAACAAAAGGACAACATTTGATTTCAGATTATTATGAATATAATTGAAAAGAAATATATTTCGTATGTTATGACGACCCAAGACGATTTCATTATAATAATGTTTGAGCCCCTTATATTCTTCAAACATATTATTGCGATTTTTAAAGCTGTATACAATTTCTTTGTTCGGGAAAACTTCTTTTATTGTTTCGTACAAATGATCCGTTAAACATACTAAATCAATATCAATATGATGTTCTTTTAGTAATGCTTTACTTTGGATAACATCTTCTTCTAATACATTTCCATTATTAAGGACAAGCTCAAGTTTAATTCCATGTTTTCTAATTAAAGCAAGCATCTCCCAAAACATTGCGACTTTTTGAGGATTTCGCATATGCTCAATCACTCTTTCACGAGCATGAAATTTATCCCCCATTGGCAAAGAAAAATAGAAATTGTCAATGTAATAATGATATTTATTTAAAAACGCAGAAAAATCCTCAACATTCGAGTCTAATGTCAAGCCAACGGAAAAACGCTTTTTAAAAAATGATTTGCCCAGCATCTC
>CAZKWP010000189.1:1680-3171 GCA_964556555.1 uncultured Syntrophomonadaceae bacterium | reverse complement strand
TTTAAAATCTTTTTAAACGTGAATCAATACAAGATCCGTTTGTCACCTAAGCGGCGGGTAATTTTTTCACGATCCAAATATTCTAGCAAAGGTAAAATAAATTTACGGGAACTCCCCAAAATATCGCGGGCTTCGCTGATGGTCAGGGAATCATGGTTTTGCAGGTAGTTTACAATCGTTTCTCTGGCCGCCTTCAGTTCCGCCTCTCGAAAGTATAAATCATCGGCTACCTTAATTAAAAATTTTTGACTCTGACAATAATTTAAAAGCTCATTCTGTTCCGACTCGTTATCGGTCAGGGCTGAGGCTGCTTCAGACCATAACGGCGGCTGCATCCCCGCCTCCTGATACTTCTGCATTAGCTCCGTGATCAGTTGCTCATACCGCGGACCGGGCTGCGGTTTATACCCCGCTAAAGCTAGGCTCTGGCCAATTACGGAGATAATCCCGGCTTCCTCCCACTCTTTCAAGAGGGCATTAAACAGCTTCACTGAGAAAAAACCAAACTTTCGGGAGCGCAGTTCTTCTTTAACCATCCCGACCCGCAGCGGAAATTCCTGGTGAAACTTACTCAGCCTATCCCGGACCTCCTCCTGCCAATCGGTGTAAATCTGGGGATGGACCAAATACTCGATTCCTTCTAAATTAAGCCGAATCACCCGGCCTTCCTCGAGCAGCTGCTCCAGGCTTAGTTCCGCTTCCGCCTGCGTGATCCCGACTTTGGCGATCAGTTCCGTTTTGGCGATAAATGGCGGGGAAGCTTTAAGCAAATCCTGCAGGATCAATTCTTCCGGGGTCCCCTTTTCTTTGATGGCTAAGTCCTGCAGCACCTCCGGGCGAAAACGCTTTTGTTTTGGGGGGCTTGGATCAATCACCTTACCCCCGCCAATCGTAACCATAGGGGAATAAGCCCGAATCACAAACCGATCCCGCTTGGCGGCTACGACCGGTTCCTCCATCACAATCTGCGCGTACGCCTGCGCCCCGGGTATTAGTTCCTCACCTTCGAGCAAAACCACCCGGCCTAAAATTTCCTTGGTCCCCAAGTGAAAACGGATCCTGGTCCAGTTTTTGATGGCGCGTCCCGTTTGGGGTAACAGTTCTAAATGTACATCCAGTCGAAAAGAAACAGTCAGATAAGCCGGGGCGAGCAGCACACTGCCCCGAGCAATGTCGCGGGTTTCCAGGCCGGTCAAGTTTACGGCTACCCGCTGTCCGGCCTTGGCTTCTTCAACCTTTTTGCCGTGCACCTGCAAACCGCGGACCCGGGAAGTAATCCCTTCCGGCAGGATTTCTAATGTGTCGCCGACTTTTATTTTACCGGAAAATAAGGTTCCGGTAACTACGGTGCCAAACCCGGTAATGCTAAAAACCCGGTCTATCGGCAGCCGTACCTGGCCGGTGGCTTCTTTTTCCACGACTTCTTCCGCCAGTTTATCCAACCGGAGCCGCAGTTCCTCAATGCCTTCCCCAGTAAGCGAAGAAACGGCG
>CAZKWP010000189.1:0-1670 GCA_964556555.1 uncultured Syntrophomonadaceae bacterium | reverse complement strand
CCGCTTCCCTTATATCCTCTTCAACCAAGAGTAACCATTCCTCATCCGCCAGGTCCTGCTTGGTAATTACAATTAGGCCTTTTTGGATTTCCAGGAGGTTGATGATATCCAGATGCTCCCGTGTCTGCGGCATAATCCCCTCATCCGCAGCTACGATTAACATGACCAGGTCAATCCCGGTTGCCCCAGCCAGCATTTGTTTAATGAAACGTTCGTGCCCCGGGACATCTACAATTCCCGCCCGCTGACCACTGGGCAAAACCAAAGGAGCAAACCCCAATTCAATGGAGATTCCCCGTTCTTTTTCTTCCTTCAAGCGATCCGTGTCAATGCCGGTCAGCCGTTTGACCAGCTGCGTCTTACCGTGGTCCACATGACCCGCGGTTCCGATAACAATATGTTTAGCCTGATCAGGATTCATCGATGTGTTCTCCTTCCATCCGGCCCTCCTGGTCCGCCAAGGCGGTTTGAAAAGCTGCGAGCAATAAATCGCCTTCTGCGTCCGCAACCGTCCGGGCATCTAACAGGATTGCCTCATCCTGAATCCGTACCAGCACCGGCACCGGCTGCCGGCGCAATCGCTCGGCTAAAGCTGCGGCAGAAATCCGGCCCGGTTTCGGTTTCACCCTAACGAGCCAAGTGGGGAGCTCTTCTCCGGGCATGGAGCCTCCGCCCACCGTGGAATTTCCGCAAACTACGCTGACCCCCAGCTTTTCTCCCATTAACTCCGTAAGACCGGCGGCTATTTGGCCGGCCCTTGTCCGCAAATCTTCCAAGGAGACCGTAATCATCCGCAGGGTAGGTATGCTGGACAGCGCCTGCTGAGGATCCAAGTATTCCCTTAAAGTAACCTCTAAAGCGGCGAGGGTAAGTTTATCGATGCGCAAAGCCCGGTTTAAGGGATTTTGCTTCATTTGATCGATGTATCGTTTTTTTCCCACGATTATCCCGGCCTGGGGGCCGCCTAACAACTTATCTCCGCTGAAGGTAACTACGTCGACGCCAGTCCGGATGCTGTCTCCCACCACTGGTTCCGCTGGCAGACCCCAAGGCTGCAGATCGAGGAGCAGACCGCTGCCCAAATCCTCGACTACCGGGAGCCCGCTGGCTTGACCCAGTTTAACTAATTCCGCCAAAGACGTTTCTTGGGTAAAGCCAATGATGCGGTAGTTACTGGTGTGTACCTTAAGCAATGCCGCGGTTTTATCATTTATGGCCCGGGTATAGTCGGCCGGATAGGTTTTATTGGTGGTTCCCACTTCGCGGAGGATGGCCCCGCTCTGGGTCATAACCTCGGGTACCCGAAACGCGCCCCCGATTTCCACCAATTGGCCGCGGGATACAATAACTTCCCGCTCCCGGGCTAACGTATTCAGCACTAAAAGCACGGCTGCCGCGTTATTATTCACGACCAGGCTGGCTTCGGCCCCGGTCAGCATCTGAAGCAACTCATCCGTATGCTGGTAACGGGAACCCCGACTCCCGGTAAGCAAGTCCAGCTCTAGATTACTGTAGTTGCTGCCGATTTGCTGTATAGCGGTTTGGGCGGAATTGCTTAAGCGGGCCCGTCCTAAATTGGTGTGTAAAATTACGCCGGTGGCATTGATCACGGAACGCAGACTGAGCCTAGTCTTTAGCTCAATCAGGCGGACCGCCTCTTCCACCACCTT
>CAZKWP010000188.1:0-3175 GCA_964556555.1 uncultured Syntrophomonadaceae bacterium | reverse complement strand
ACCTTGTCAAGTACGACATGGTTGACGGGAAGTATCTTTATAACCGCTGTCATCTTATAGGTTATCAACTAACCGCGGAAAACGATAACCTGAAAAATCTGATAACCGGAACGCGTTACCTGAATACGGAGGGGATGCTGCCATTTGAAAACCGGGTGGCTGACTACATCAAAGAAACCGGCAACCATGTTTTATATCGGGTTACGCCGTTGTTTGACGGAAATAATCTAGTAGCCACCGGGGTGCTCATGGAAGCATTGTCTGTTGAAGATAGCGGCGAAGGCATCTGTTATAACGTATTCTGCTATAACAGCCAGCCGGGGGTCTTTATTGATTACGCAACGGGTGACAGCCGTTTATCCGGCGAACTTGCCTTCCCAAGCGAGAACCCTGCCGGATCCAATACTCCGGCGGTGCATCCTTCTGTGCCAAATGAGGCCGGGAAAGGAAACACAACGGATACTGCATCAGCACAGACTTACATTCTGAATAACAATACCCGTAAGTTTCATTATCCTTCTTGTCGAAGCGCAGACGAGATGAAAGAATCCAACAAGCAAACCTATACCGGGGGCCGAATAGATCTTATTGATCGGGGATATTCCCCCTGCGGCAGATGCAATCCGTAGTATTCAGGAGAAACTCCAGGTGGTCCAGGTGATTCAAGGAGCGGTTTCTATTGCAGCCAGGATTCATCAATTAATCATCAAATCAATTTCTCAGAAAGAATCAATAAGGAATTAGATGAAGGATAAAGGTTAAACCGAAACGCCAGGACGACCTGGCGTTTTGATTTAGCTTAAGCTAATTTGGCTTAAGGGCCCAATTAACTCTTAGTCTCAAGAATGGCATAATAGATTGCTCAAATGCCGGTTTTCCTTTTTGTTCGGCTTATTTAAATGTTGAAAAAATGTTGAAAACCAACGGTTAAAATAATAAGATGGGAATATTTGAGTTTGAGCTGCCGGCATGGATATCTGCTTATCTGCACTGAGGAATCGTTACTTACACAATTAGCTCCCATTCAAATGGCAGCCAATGCTTAAAGGATGGCAAATTGTGAAAAATAAAAAAGGAAATATCATAATAAGAAGAACCATTTTGGGAATATTCATTATGGCCATATTTATCTTAGTTTCCGGCTATGGAACTTTAGTTTACATAAATTGGCTAGATTCATCAAAGAAAACGACAGAGCTTATCACAACCGATATCAATGAAGACATCGGTGAGGAAGTTATTACCTTTATACAGGTGCCTTATCATGTTAATGAAGTCAACCCTAAAGCTATTGAAAACAGTATGCTTGATTTGCCTGATGAAAAACAGCGGGAGCGGTTTTTTGTAATATCCGCATTTGTCGAACCGATAATTATGACGGGTGTTAGCAGCAGAATGCTTTGGGCAGCAATCATTGCCACGCTGTGTCTGCTGCTATTGTCATTGGCTTATTATATTATTATGAGGAAATATCTCATGCCGCTGAAAAGCTTGTTGCAGGTTTCGGCAGAATTTTCTGCCGGTGACTTATCAAAACGAGTTGACATTGTCAGAAATGACGAGTTCGGATTGATCTCAAAAAACTTTAACAGCGTTGCGGACAAGATGCAATCGCTTATAGACAACGTGGAAACTATGGTTCAGGTGCGAACCGAAGAGTTGCATAAAGCGAATCAGGCCCTGAAAGAAAACAAGGATGAGCTCCAGCTGATTTTAGATTCCGCCGCTGAAGCAATTTTTTGCATCGATTTGAACGGAAACTGTACCTTCTGCAATTACAGTAGCCTTAAAATGTTGGGGTACCAGAGCCAGGAGGAGCTATTGGGCAAAAATATGCACAGGCAGATCCACCATACCCATAGGGATGGAACGCCATTCCTGATTGAGGAGTGCAAAATTATTCGCTCAATCCGGGAGGGTAACCTTGCGGCGGATGATGAAATTTTTTGGAGGAAAGATGACACTTCTTTTAGCGTAGAGTGCCATTCCCATCCGCAAAGAAAAGAAGGGAAAGTCGTGGGTGGGGTGGTCACCTTCATAGATATCACCGAAAGAAATGCGAGAGATGCAGAAATCAAGTACCTCGGTTGTCACGATGTACTCACCGGCCTCCGCAACCGGCGGTGCTTTGAGGAAGACCGGATTACAATTGACATTCCGGAAAATCTTCCGTTATCCGTCATTTTTGCCGACATCAACGGTCTAAAGCTGACTAATGATATCTTCGGTCATGCTGCGGGCGACGAGCTAATTAAAAAGTCCTCCGAAATCCTGAAACAGGCCTGCCGGCAGAGTGATGTAATTACGCGGATCTTCGGTGACGAGTTTATTATTCTTTTGCCAAAAACCACAGAAAAAGAGACGGAAAAGATATTAGACCGAATCAGGTCCGGATTCCTGGATGCCCGCGTAGCCGCTATAAAATGCAGTATTTCGCTTGGCCTTGATACCAAGACCAGTCCGGATCAGCCCTTAGAAGAGATAATGGCTAATGCGGAAAATACGATGTATAAGGACAAGATCCTGAACCGCAAAGTTATCAATAAGGATATTATTGATACTTTAATTGAGACTTTGCACTCAAGAACCCCCCGGGAGAAACAACACTCGATTATGGTCAGTGAGCTGTGTTCTGAAACCGGAGCAGCTTTACAGCTTTCGGAAACCAAAATCAGTAAATTATATAGAGCCGGTTACCTTCATGACCTTGGTAAAATCGTATTGGATGAAAGCATTTTGAATAAGGATTCTTTGTCAGATGAAGAGCGCGAAAAAATGCGGCAGCATTCAGTGTCTGGATACCGCATCCTGAATCTCTTCGACGACACGCTGGATATAGCGGAATACGTTTATAGCCATCATGAAAGATGGGATGGCAGCGGCTATCCAAGGGGGCTGAAAGGTGAACGGATTCCTTTGATTTCCAGAATCATTGCCGTCGCTGATACATATGATCGCGTGCTGATTCGAGGGGATCTTCCTCTGAATGAAAGAAAACTAGCGGCGCTTGAAGTCATTAAAAAGGGCGCGGGTACGCAGTTTGACCCGCAAATCGCTGAAGTGTTTGCTCAAATGATAAACAAACAATTAAATAATGCCTGCTTAAAATGATTAGTTTTGAAACACTCAAAGGGCAGAATCCTGACGACTATTATTATGGTCTGCAACACGATGC
>CAZKWP010000187.1:0-3227 GCA_964556555.1 uncultured Syntrophomonadaceae bacterium | reverse complement strand
ATGCTGGTGCTGAATCATAAGGATCATTTGGATCAGAACGGGCTGCGTGACCATATTGTCACCTGCATCGTTAACCAAGCTGAAGAGATTACGGAAAAAGTATTGAGTTGTGAAAAGCAGAATTACAACGACCTGGACCGCCGAATAGACAGCGTGCTTACCTCCAAGGTCTGGGGGATTCCGGTAATGCTGGCCGTGTTGGGGATGGTTTTTTGGATTACCATTAAAGGAGCCAATTACCCTTCCCAGGTCCTGTCAATCAGCTTCTTCTGGGGACAGGAACGCTTGACCCAGCTCTTTTTGTCTGCGGGCTGGCCGGATTGGCTGCATGGACTATTGGTGTTAGGCATGTACCGAACCCTGGCCTGGGTGGTATCAGTCATGCTGCCTCCCATGGCCATCTTTTTCCCCTTGTTTACCTTACTGGAGGATCTGGGATACCTGCCCCGCATCGCCTTTAATCTGGATAATTATTTTAAAAAAGCATGCGCGCATGGTAAGCAGGCCTTAACCATGTGTATGGGATTCGGCTGCAATGCAGCCGGGGTGGTCGCCTGCCGAATTATTGATTCGCCCAGAGAGCGCCTGATTGCGATTATCACTAACAATTTCGTTCCCTGTAACGGACGATTTCCAACCCTGATTGCCCTGGCCACGGTCTTTATCGCTGGAGGCTTGGGCGGCTTCCAATCTGTCGCGGCTGCTTTGAGTATCCTGGGAGCGATTGTGGTAGGCGTTCTGATTACGCTTGCCGTCTCGAAAATATTATCAAAGACCATCCTGAAGGGGGTTCCTTCTTCTTTTGCTCTGGAACTTCCTCCTTACCGCAAACCTCAGGTCGGAAAAATAATAGTGCGCTCCCTCTATGACCGAACTTTGTTTGTTATGGCCCGGGCAGTTGTCGTTGCGGCACCGGCTGGCATGATTACCTGGGCTTTTGCCAATATCTACATTGGAAAACTAAGCGTTTTGCAGCATGGCGCAAATTTCCTGGCTCCCTTTGGTCATTTATTAGGCCTGGATGGATTTATCCTAATGGCGTTTATTCTTGGTTTGCCAGCCAACGAGATTGTTATTCCCATTCTGGCGATGAGCTATCTGTCCGCCGGCCAGATGATTGAACTCGATAGTCTGCAGGCATTGCGGGAGCTTTTTCTGGCCAATGGCTGGACTTGGCTGACCGCGGTATGCATGATGCTGTTATGTTTAAACCATTATCCCTGCGGAACGACCCTGTTAACCATCAGGAAGGAAACTCAGAGCGTGAAATGGACCCTCGTGGCCTTTGCGGTGACAACTGCCACGGGCATAGTTTTATGTTTTATTGTCGCCCAGAGCGCCCGATTTTTAGGGCTGGTTTAAGAAGCCGCAGTTACCGAATTGCAATCATTTATCAAAGAAAGCCGAATTAAGTATTAGCCACAACCTCAGCAATATCTTGATATTCCTACTGATATCATGAAGATTGGATGGAGGTTAACCAGAAGTATGCAACGGTCTCAAATATTTTAATCCAACCCGCGTTCATATTCATACACGATCTTATATCTGGGTACTTGTAATACATCAAATCCGATTACCGTTATTATCCCTTTACTCTTCAGAGTTTTATTAAATTCTTCCAGCAAAAGACTATTTTCAAACACTGGAATTTCCTCAACATTTATTAAATTTAATTCTTGGATGATCTCTTCTCTTGAAACCCAATTTCCCATGACCTGATCAGTTGTCTTAATCCAGTGTTTTACCCTGGGAGTCAGATCTAACACGTCCAGGACCAAGGTTTCCCGGGGATAGATAATCCCATAAACACCCGACGTTAAATCACCATAGTCTGGCGTTGCTTTATATAACCGAAGAGAATTAACTGATTTCTGGTTTGCAATTAGATCAAAATCATCTTTCCCCATAGTAGTTGTTTGATGAATTCCCAGATCAGTGATCGTTTCCTCCACGGTCCCCCATAACTGTGCCTGTCGCTTGCCTGATAAGGCCCCGATTTCTTTGAATACAAAAAAGTCACTGGTTCCATCCAGGGTTGCGTGTTCCCCGTGCGGGTAGTAACTGAACGACCCTTCTTCGGGAATATAGAACTTTTCAAATTTTATATTGATGTAGTATTCGAAGAAATCTTTAGCCTTCGCCTTATTGGCAGCCGAAATGCCATCCCATAGATATCTGGTGAGTGCTTTTATGGATTTAGATGCTTCCAGGTTCCACTCGTGCCATTCAGCCAGTTCATCATCCGGAGGCAAAGGTTTAGCCAACTCATTAAGCATTGATCGGGTCAGTTCATCTTTATAGCGAAAGGGGAATGCTTCATTCACATTATTTCCTTCATCATCCACAAAGACTTTCATAATTGACACGGTATTCATGGTATCCAGTTTCATTAGTTTACCGCTTTTTGACTTGGGTCCCCAAAGCCCGGTCTGGGGATCTTGATTTTCATAAAACCATTGCAGCAGGGCTTGTTTGGTTTCTGGACTTACATTATACAGATTATGTTTTATAACCGTATTATCTTCAAAGAATAGACTCAAGACATCTCTCGCAAAATGGAAGGAGGTCTGGGGAAATTTTGTGCCAATCCAGCCCACCGTAGATACATCGTCCAAATATGCTTTCATTTTTTCCGGGGTGTTGATTTCATCAAGATATTTTAAAGGGTACTTAAGCTGTAATGGCTGCCCGGTATTCTCTGCCAGCGATTCAAGGTGCAGCAGTACATTTCCAGTAGGACCGGTATAGGTACATAAAGGATAAGCCTCATCCATGAATGCGCCAGTGTTCGGATTTTGCAGACTTAAGTAGAATTGTAATTCCTCCGTTTTATCGTTAAATTCAGGTACTTTAATCAGACCCTCTTTGGTTTTCAATTGATGGTGCAACTGATTAATCAGCTTTAATGAAGTATGATAATGTCCTTTATCGAGATCGTAAACGATGCCCAACATTTTAAATTCAAATTCAGCCATGTAATATCCCTGTTCCTGCAGATCCCGATTCATTTGAAAAAGCTCATTCACCTGGGTTTTAGTACGAATTACCACATATATCCCTGCCAGTAAAATAATAATCAAGAAAATTGCAATTGCTAAAGCGATTTGCCGGTTTTTCATCATTACCCCCACCTCCCCTAATTAATTTAATTACTGCCTAAAGATTTTTCAATTTTTTAAGTCTATCCTATCATAGGTTTATGGCCCTTCGAAAGCCATCCTTTA
>CAZKWP010000186.1:0-3254 GCA_964556555.1 uncultured Syntrophomonadaceae bacterium | reverse complement strand
CAGCACGTCTATCATTGACTCCTTGTCAGCTCTATCTGGTGATAGGCTATATACAGAGTGTTACGCTAATTGTCCACCGTTGCAGTCTATCATCAGGAAAAAGGGCGAAGGTCTGATAAATGGTAAAATCATCCCAGTTGACCAGAACACCGAACAAGCTGTCAACCCATCGCCAGAGTACAAAAAGGCTATGGAGGTCATCAACAACCCCAATGTTCGCATGACAAAAAATCAGATGCTCATGTACATTGATGCGTGCCTATCCGTTTATGATATTGCCTATCTTTATTTAATCAAGCCAATCGGGATGGATCGGGTCACTGGTTTCATCCCAATACCAAACAACGCTATAACTCCGACTTACAAAGTAGGTGTTAACATAGCCGACCCAACGCAATTTAGTGACATCGTAGAGTCTTACTCAATCAACATCATGGGAATGCCTTTGCTTCTGAATGGTGAGTTGACGAAGCTCATCTATGAGGTCAGGGGAACAGGAATAAACCTTATTGCAGGTAATGAGTTCAAGCAAAGCAGCAGAATAGATTCGCTCAAAGTACCAATAATGAACATCATTGGTTCTATGGAGTCAAGGGGTCAGATAATAACAAAGAGGGGCGCAGAGGGGATTATATCACCAAAGAACACAAATGATTCGTTGGATTCTCTCGTTGGATTTGATGCAACGCTGAAAGAGAAGATGCATGAGGAGTTTGAGAAGTTCGGGTATTTAAGTGGTCAATGGCATACGATGCTATCACAGATACCTGTTGACTATACACCTATCACGAAGAATGTCATGCAGCTTGGACTATTCGAGGGTGAGAACTCCGACAAGCGGACTATTGCACTTGGGTATAATATGCCAACACCATTAATCGGTTTGCCAGACGAGGCAAAGTACAACACTTTCACGGAGGCTCAAAGGCAGATGTACGAAGGTTCGGTGATGCCAGATGCGGGTGTCATTGCACAGGCTTTCGATAATATCTTCAAACCAAATGGATGGAAGTTCTATTTCGACTTCTCACATCTTGGATGCTTCCAAGAAAGTGAGGCTGATAGGGCAGATGCTTTGGATAAGACCATCAGGGCGTTGAAGAATGGAATTGATGCTGGTTTAATTGATCAGTCAAAGGCTAAGGATATTGTAAACGACTTTTTAAATTAATGATCATGGATAAAGAGACGTACAAGCGCATAAAGGAGCAGAGAGAGCAACAAAAGAGCAACCCACAACCAATAAATAAATGATATGCCAAATTGGGATGATATAAGGAAAATCAAGGATAACAAGTCTTTGATTATTGCCGAAAAGAAGGCGGCAATGAAGAAAGCAGATGCTTTTAGTGCTGAAATGTTCCACATCAACACAAAGGGGGAAGCGGTAAAGGCTGAATCCTCACAAGCAGCAGGAACAGGAAGCCTAAACGTGCGTGTTGTCATAAACACAACGAACATCATTGATTCGCATTGTGATTGTCATATTCCTGGCATTTGGACAAAGACACTAAAAGAGAATAAGACCCCTTATCACATTCAGGAGCATAACATGAAGTTCACTCATATCATTTCTGAAAACGTAAAGGCAAGCGCAAAAACAATGTCGTGGGCTTCCCTTGGTTATGATTTTGAAGGTAGTACACAGGCTTTAATCTTTGACTCTATCATTGACAAGGAGCGTAATGAGTATATGTACACGCAATACCTCAAAGGATGGGTGAGGAACCACTCCGTTGGAATGAGGTATGTGAACCTATTTCTCTGCATCAATTCAGAAGAAAGGTACTATTATGAAGAAAAGGACAATTGGGACAAATATATATCCCAAGTTGCCAATAAAGATGTAGCGGATGAATTGGGCTACTTTTGGGCAGTAACAGAGGCGAAGCTCATCGAGGGTTCAGCCGTTCCTGTTGGCTCAAACTATGCCACACCAACACTAAGCGTAAAAACAGAGCCGCTGGAAAGCACTCAAAAAGATAGCCGCGAAAGCACTATTGACATAAGCGAATTTAAAGAATTATTAAAATCAACTCTAAAAGTTTAAGTTATGACACCCGAAGAATTAAAATCAGTATTTGAATCCGAGTTAAAGGCATTCAAAGCTACCATCCCGCAGTTGCAGGATGTGGAGAGTCTTAAAACCGCTATTGCGGAATTCAAGAAAGAAGTAAACACCAAGTTTGACGGCATTGAGAAAAGCGATGCTATGAAGAACTTGGAAGAAGCAGTATCAAAACAAGGCGAAACCCTTGCTGCTTTGAAATTGCAAGGCGAAAGCCAGAAGAAAGGTATCAGGGACTTTTTGGTATCCAAGCAGGACTCCCTGAACAAGCTGTCTACTGGTGAAATCAAATCTTTCAAGTTTGAAACCACCACCAAAGACGTTATTTCAACCAACTTGTCTAATAGCACCCTTGCTTATCGTGAGGCTGGCGTTGGCCAGATGCAGCGTGGCGTTCCCTTCATGGCTGACTTGTTCCCTAAGATCATCTTGGGAAACAACAACGGAGGTACTGTAAGATGGTCTGAACAAGTTTCTGTTACCAACAGTGCATCTGCTATCGCAGAAGCCACGGCTCCCACCATTCAGTCCTCAATGACATGGGGCGAAAAGAGCTTGGAAGGCAAACGCCTTGTGGACTTTGTGAAAATCGGTCTTGACATGGTAAAAGATGTTGACTATGTTCTTGGAGAAGTTCAAGCATTAGTAAACAAAAACATGAAGCTGAAAGAGAATGATGCTCTTATCAATGGTACTGGTGAAGGTAATGAGATGAAAGGTTTATTGACTTATGCCGAAGTATTCAGAACCGCAGGTATCAAAATCGACAGTCCAAACCTTGTTGATTTGGTGAACAGAATGGGCTTACAGGTAACGATGGATATGTTGGGCGGTGCTGCTGCTACCAACTTTATTGCCTCCCCTGTTGACATCCAACCTTTGAAAGAGGCCAAAGCAACTGATGGAAAGTATCTGTTTGAAGCGTGGGCATTGGGTCAGAACCCATCTATTGGTGGTGTTAGCTTTGTATCCAATCCTTTGGTTACTCCAAACACTTTGATTGCAGGTGATTTCACCCTTGGCACATTGTTCGTCTTTGATGACCTTTTGATTGAGTTGGTAAGAACCGAAAGTGACGAGCTGAAACGTTTGGTTACCATCATGGCTTACAAACGTGAGAACTTGCGTATCAAAGACGTTGACAAGAAGGCATTCGTTTATGTTTCTTCTATCACCGATACTCTGT
>CAZKWP010000185.1:0-3293 GCA_964556555.1 uncultured Syntrophomonadaceae bacterium | reverse complement strand
ATCAAACTTTGTTCTTTTATCATAGCAGTTGTAAAATCCTTGCTATATGGAATTTTACCGACAACTTCAATGTTTTCTTTTTTGCAAAATTCTTCAATTATATTTGCCATATCAAGGTTTATGTCAAACTTATTAATACACATACAAGCAGGTGCATTAAAGTGTTTTGACAACTTTAAAACACGCTCTGCATCATGAAGCCCTGACAATGTTGGTTCTGTAACTACTACAACAAGGCTTGCTCCTGAAATTGAAGCAATAACAGGGCAACCAATCCCCGGTGAACCATCCACTATAATTAAATCTTGACCTTCTCTGTGTGCCAAAAGTCTTGCATAGTTTCTGATTTCAGAAACCAGCTTGCCTGAATTTTCTTCTGCAATGCCTAATCTCGCATGAATCAGTTTACCAAATCTTGTATTAGATTCAAACCAATCACCTGATTTTGTTTTTTCAAACTTTATTGCACCGACTGGACACTGAAAATAACAAGTTCCGCAACCTTCACATCCTATTTCATCCACTATAAAATCTGTCGATATTGCATCAAATCTGCAAACTTCAATACATCGTCCGCATTGAATGCATTTTTCTTTTATTATTTCTGCTGTTTTTCCTGAGAAAAACTCTGTAGTTTTTATAATTTCAGGTTTTAAAATCAGGTGTAAATCGGCTGCATCTACATCGCAATCAACCATAATTTTATTTTTAGCTAATGCTGCAAATGAAGATACAATACTGGTTTTGCCTGTTCCGCCTTTACCGCTTATAATCACAAGTTCTTTAGCCACTATTTTGCCTCCTTTACAATATTTACAAGAGGTTCAAAATATTTTTTAAATTCAGGCATTGCTCTTAAAACAAGTTCCCCTTTTGAATAACACTCCGCAACTTTTCTATCATCAGGAATTTTAGTCAAAATATTGATATTTTCTTCTTTTGCCCAGCTTTCTATCAAATTATCATTTACCCCAGAACGATTAATCACAACTCCAAAAGGTAAACCGATTTTTCTAATAACATCAACTGCAAGTTTTAAATCATAAAGCCCAAAAGGAGTGGGTTCAGTTACCATAATAACAAAATCGACTCCATCAACTGCCGCAATCACAGGACAAGAAGTACCCGGTGGACAATCAAGAATTTGCAGTTTAAAATCTTTTTCATTACCATATTTTTTGACTGCCTTAATCAGTGGCGGAGACATTGCTTCGCCGATTCTTGATTTACCGTGAATAAAATTAAAACCTTGAGCAACTCCACTTTCTACAACTCCAACTTCTCGACCGACTTCAGATATTGCATTGGCAGGACAAATCAGCCCACAACTTCCGCAGCCATGGCAAAGTTCTTTAAAAATAAGCACTTTTTCTTTTACGAAGGCAAGAGCATTATATTGACAAACCTCTGCACACTTACCGCACGAAATACATTTTTCAGCATCAATTTCTGGTACAGGTACAAATACTTTTTCAGAAAAATTAAAATCAGGCTTCATAAATATATGGCAGTTTGGTTCTTCAACATCGCAATCTAAAAGAGCTACATCCTTATAAATTTTTGAAAGGAAGTATGCTAAATTTGTTGATACTGTGCTTTTGCCTGTTCCACCTTTTCCACTTGCTACTGCTATACGCATTTTATACCTTATGTTGGTGGGATAGTAATCCCACCCTACTTTACTACTTTTCTGTTTTTGTTAATTCATCATTTTGTAACGGTTGAAGATTTGAATTGATATTTTGCCCATGTCTAAAACCAAAGCCAAAACCTTGTCTATTACCTCTGCCATTTCTATTACCATTGCATCTTCCATAACCAACACCTAATTTTTGTTGATTTCCTTGGCAATTGCCTATTCCTCTTCCTGTCATTGCACCTTGGCCCATAGGACCGGTTCCGTCTAATCTTGGCATTACTATTCTCCTTCTTTGTTTTCTAATTCATTAATTCTCTCTTTTATTTTAGACAAGCCTTGTTCTAAATCCTCTGCTTTCGATTTTAACATTGAAACTTCTTCTTCAGGGGTTAAGCTCAATCTTAAAAGATTGCGAAAACCTCTTTTTAATCCTAATCCCAAGCCTGCGCTTATTGCAAGCCCTAGTCCGCGCTTTACTCCGGAAGAACAATTCCCCATTCCTCTACCTGTTCTTGCTCCCATCCCCATTGGTCCTGTTCCATCTCGTCTTGGCATAATAACCTCCTTTTGCTGTAAATGTATATCGTATTTTGCTACATCCAGTGACCTTCAACATCAGCAGAAGCCAGTTCTTGAAGTTCACCGTTTTTGAAATTTTCTATAATTTCGCTAATTTTACCTGTTTCTACAGTGTAAACTTTTAAACCTGAAGTTGATAAAACCTTGAACGCTTTTGGTCCGCAATGCCCTGTAATTACAGCTTCCACGTCTTTATTAACTACATTTTGCGCAGCCTGTATTCCTGCACCCTGAGCAGCTTCAAGGTTTTGAACATTATCTATAAACTGAAAAGAATCATCGTTTGTTTCATAAATAATAAACCCTTTTGCTCTGCCAAACCTTAAATCTATTTGCGAACCTAAATTATTTTCGCTTGAACTTATTGCTAATTTCATTTTTCTACCATTACACGAAATCTTTGTGATTCCGCCCTTTCTCGTTTTGTTAAACTTTACTCAATTAATCTATAAAGGGCTTACTTGTTAATGCACTCGGGGAATATAACGCTGTCTCTCTTTTAATTTAACTCACCCCTCGCATCTGTTTTGCTAAAAGACCTTATGTATACATTATGGACTTGACAATTCAAATTGTCAAGTCCATAATAAGATTAAATTTACAAGTGGAGTGTTTTTAAAGCTATGTGGGAATATTCAGAGAAAGTTAAAGACCATTATAGAAACCCAAGAAATGTTGGGATGATGGAGGATGCTAATGCAATAGGATACGCAGGAAGTCTTGTTTGCGGTGATGCCATTACTTTATTTTTAAAATTTGATGAGCATGATAAAGTTGTGGTAGCAAAGTTTCTTGCGTATGGCTGCGGTTCTGCTGTCGCTGCTTCAAGTATTTTGACAGAAATGGTTATAGGAAAAACCTTAGAAGAGCTAAAAAAAATAACAAATAAAAATGTTTCAGATGCACTTGATGGATTACCACCAGAAAAAATGCATTGCAGTGTCTTGTGCAAAGAGGTTCTTGACTATGCAATTAACGAGTATGAAAAAGATAAATAATTATTAAAGTAAAAATTTGTAAAAATTATAGCAATTTGATTTCTGCTTGGATTTTATATATACATAAAAAGGTAAGA
>CAZKWP010000184.1:1217-3347 GCA_964556555.1 uncultured Syntrophomonadaceae bacterium | reverse complement strand
GGAGGTCGGCTGGTCAAATAATGGCCAGCCTCCTACCCGATTGTAAAAAGAGGCGATTTCTAAAGCGGAAAATAAATTTGCCAAGCCCAGTATTCCCAGAAGAAGGAAGAAACGCAAACTTGCACCGAACGTTAGTTCTGTCCTATAATTTAACCAGAACGTATATTCGGGAGCGGATACTTATGAACCGGGTTATCCTGTTGGCGGATATGAATTCTTTCTTTGCCAGTGTTCATCAATCCCTGGAGCCGGATCTGCGGGGTAAACCCGTAATTATTACCGGGGATCCGGAAAAAAGACGGGGAATTGTGATTGCCGCGAGCTATGAGGCGAAGGCCTTTAAGATAAAAACCGGCATGCTGGTTAAAGAGGCCCGGGTCTTGTGCCCGGAAGGCGTGTTCATCACTTCGCAATACCACCACTATGTCCATTACTCCAGCCGTTTTCTGGCCATTATGCGCACTTTTACCCCTTTAGTGGAGCCTTTTTCGATTGATGAGGCTTTTTTGGATGTTACCGGGTGTGTAGGTTTATTTGGACCACCGGTGGAAATTGCGCTCCAGTTAAAGGAACGCATCCGTCGGGAACTGCGGATAACTTGCAGCATCGGGGTGGGTCCCAATAAGCTTTTGGCCAAAATGGCCGCCGGGCTGCAAAAACCGGACGGACTGACCGTGCTTACGCCGGAGGATGTGCCCCGCCGGCTCTGGCCTTTACCGGTCCGGGAACTTTTTGGCGTTGGTCGGCGTTACGAACAGCACTTGCTGCGCATGGGGATCTGGACGATCGGGGGACTGGCCCAATGTCCCGTAAAGAAATTAAGCAGACGTTTTGGCGTAGTCGGCGAGGTGATGTGGCGATGTGCCAACGGGATTGACTACAGCCCGGTCGACCCCGATTCTTTGGCTGGTTATAAAAGCATGGGGCACCAGATTACTCTGCCCCGGGATTATGTGGGGGAAGAAATTAAGGTGGTGCTGCTGGAACTGGCGGAGGTGGTGGGGCGTCGGGCTCGGACTAAAGGGTATTGCGGCAAAACGGTTACCTTGGTGCTTAGGGATCCGGAATTGAACTTTTTATCGCGGATGAAAACTTTACCGCTGCCCACGGATCTGACCAAGGATATTTACCAGGGAGCGTTAGAATTGTTGAACCAGCACTGGTCCCGGCTGCAGCCGGTAAGGCTGATCGGAATCTCGCTTTCCAATCTGGTAACGGAGACCACCGAACAGCTGGTTTTATTTGAAGACCGGGAAAAACTAAAGACTTTGGATAAGACTTGCGATCACCTCCGCAGCCGCTACGGGGAACGGGCTATTTTTCGGGGCGTATCCTTGACCGAAGGCGGAGTTTGGTATGACCGGTAAGCGGGAGGATAAACTAAACAAGCGTCAAGTTAATCAAAAAGACTTATCTTGTAATCCTGAAGAGAGCCCGCATCTGGGCAATTTGGTTAATTGGCTGGGTTAAGCTATCGTAAATAGATTAAAAAATGGAAACTATAAAGAAACAGAGAAGAGGAAGTAACTATTTTTGTTACTCCTTCTTCTCTGTTGATCTCAGATATGGGGTCCGTATTCTGCGGTTGTTTGTTACGGCCGGTTATTTATTAATCGACCTTAGGCAGGGTAGCAAAACCTTTTTCTAAGTCGGCATCAGTCGGGATATAATCGTTCATGGTTCCCTCGTTGTAACTCATGTAGGCGGCCAGGTCAAAATAACCGGTGCCGGTCAGTCCGAAGAGGATGGTTTTCTTTTCCCCGCTTTCTTTACACTTGAGGGCCTCGTCAATCGCCACTTTTAAGGCGTGGGCCGATTCCGGGGCTGGGAGAATGCCTTCAGAGCGGGCAAACAGGGTAGCCGCGTCAAATACTTTGGTCTGTTCTACGGACCGGGCTTCCAAATAGCCGTCGTGGTACAGCTTGGAAACAATGCGGCTCATACCGTGGTAACGGAGACCTCCAGCGTGGTTGGGAGAGGGGATAAAGCCCGATCCCAAGGTATACATTTTCATCAGCGGAGTCATCTTGGCAACATCGCCGAAATCGTAGGCGTATTTGCCTTTTGTGAGCGTCGGACAGGCCGCCGGCTCGACGCCTAAAACGTCGATTTTTCTGCCTCCGCGAAGCA
>CAZKWP010000184.1:0-1207 GCA_964556555.1 uncultured Syntrophomonadaceae bacterium | reverse complement strand
GACGGACAAGAACTCGGTTCAACCGCAATAAATCTTATGTTATTCTTGCCGTTAATTCTATCGCCCATAAAAGGAGCAATCAAACCGCCGAAATTAGAACCGCCGCCGGCGCAGCCGATCAGCAGGTCCGGCCGAATGTCGTATTTATCGCAGGCAGCCTTGGTTTCTTCGCCGATAATGGATTGATGGAGCAGTACGTGGTCCAGGACGCTGCCTAATACGTAGCGGCAATTTTCTGTTTTTATGGCTACTTCAATCGCCTCGGAGATGGCGCAGCCTAAAGAACCCCCGGTACCCGGATTGTCTGCTAAGATCTTTTGCCCGACTTCGGTCGTATCGGAAGGGGAAGGGATAACTTTGGCGCCATAGGTTTCCATAACCGCTTTTCGATAAGGCTTCTGTTCAGCCGATACCTTGACCATATAAACAATCAGAGCGACGTTGTAGTAAGCACAGGCCATGGAGAGGGCGGTACCCCACTGACCAGCTCCGGTTTCTGTGGTCAGGCTGGTCAGGTTTTGTTTTTTGGCGTAATAGACCTGTGCTGCCGCTGAGTTCAGTTTATGGGAGCCTGAGGTGTTGTTGCCCTCAAATTTGTAGTAGATTTCCGCCGGGGTATCGAGTAGTTTTTCTAAGCAGTAAGCCCTTACCAGCGGAGATGGCCGATACATTTTGTAGAAATTCCGGATTTCTTCGGGGATCATAATGAATTGATCCTTGGTGTTTAATTCTTGTTCCACCAGATCGGTGCAGAATACCTGCTCGAGTTCCGCGGCGGTACAGGGTTTTAAGGTTGCCGGATTCAGAAACGGCGCCGGCAGTTCTTTCATAACCGCTTTCAGATTGTACCAATATTTAGGAAGCTCCTCTTCGGATAAATAAATTTTATAGGGTACAGTAGCCATAACGTTTCCTTCCTTTCGTTTTAAATTTAGATAAAAAAAGTCTTTGCCCCTATATAGGACAAAGACTATTATCTCTGCGGTACCACCCAAATTGCGTATAAATACGCCGCTCGTATCGTGCACTAGCATACACGCTTCTTTGATAACGGGTGAAGTTCCCGGCTGGCATACTCTTAAGAAAATTTCTGCATCGCCCTCATGAGTCCATTCACAAAAAACTTTATCACCGCATTCTCACCATCAGCGGCTCTCTGAGGATAAAGGGTTTAATGCTACTACTCTCAATCAACGGTTTATTTGTT
>CAZKWP010000183.1:2224-3353 GCA_964556555.1 uncultured Syntrophomonadaceae bacterium | reverse complement strand
GGTGATTTCCTTGCGCTCCGGTCCTAATTCCGCTACTATACCGCGAAGAAACGGAATAGGGTCGTCGAGTGTGCGCAGCACGTTAATGAAGCTGCGATCGTACAGACCAAATCCCGTGAAGTGCTCAATCTGCTCAACGTCCGACATCTTTCGGATTATTTTGTAATAGCAGGTGCGCAGAAAACGCATAATTCTGTTTTCTTTACTGCTTTTCTTGACACCACAAACGATTTTGTATCCGCTTTCCCATTCTCTCAGGAAGACCGGTATCATTTCAACGGGATCCTGGAAATCGCAGCACATGATAATGACACAGTCTCCGGAGGTCTGCAACATCCCATAGTATGGAGAATTGAATTGACCGAAATTTTTACAGTTGAATATGGCTTTTATACGCTTGTCCTCAGCGCAAATCGTGCGAAGCACGTCACGCGTCCCATCCGTGGATTTGTTATCTATGAATAAAAGCTCGAAATCGTACTGTTCCAACGCCTCTATCTGCGTGACTACTGCTTTACTCATGGCCACAATATTTTCGACCTCGTTATAACACGGTATCATAATCGAAACCATTTTTTTTGCTGTTTTCTCCATAATAAAAACGCTCCTCTCTTTCACTCGCAATCCTTCGAAAAGGAAAAAGCTCTCTTGCCGAACCTATTTTGCTTTTGAACGCATCCACGCGACGGTTTCCTGTATTCCTTGCTCAAAGGTGTAGCTTGGAACGAACCCCGTATCCCGCGTAAGACTTGAGATATCGGCCTCAAGGTGCATCACCTGATTAGGGTAATACGGAACCGCACCAAAATCAATCCCGAGCGCAGGATTCACGGCGTCGCGGATTTGTTCAATGTATCGTCTTAAAGGCTGACACCTGCCACTGCCCAAGCAATATACAGCGCCGTCGGGAGCGCTTTCCGCCGCAAGGTGAAATGCCCTCGCAACGTCCTTTGCGTAAATATAGTCCCACAGTTGCTCCCCTGCCGTACACTTCGCACGCTCGCCGTTCAGAAAGCCCCGTACCATACTTGACACCATCGTGTTTTCGCCATCGTGCGGCCCATACATACTCAGAATACGGCACCACACATGCCGCATTCCCAAAGAACGACAGTATACACGGCTCATT
>CAZKWP010000183.1:0-2214 GCA_964556555.1 uncultured Syntrophomonadaceae bacterium | reverse complement strand
GGCGCTGAGCTTTGCTGCCCCGTAGCCTGTCACAGGCTTGCATGGTGAAGTCGGTGACATTATATCGTTCGTCGGTCCGTATTCCGCTTGGCTGCCCGCCCCCACAAAGACACAGCAGCCGAGCGACGCGGCAGCCCTCACTGCCTTAAGTGTGCAGGATAGGTTCTTTTTCTGAAGCATTATGTCGTCGCGGGAGCTGCCGAAGGTGCCGTCCCACGCGAGATGGAAAAACGCGTCATATTTGCCTTCCGTTTGCTGTGGCAGGGCGTCAATGCTCTCCAATTCACATAATATTTTTCTTACAAGCGGGTGGTTGGGCAGCGCATCAATGCGAGACGAGTTCGGTCGGCACACGGCTGTAACCTCCACACCGCAGCGAACAAGCTCCTCGATTAGATTGACGCCAACACCTCCGGTAGGACCTGTCACGATTGCACGTTGCAGCTTCATTCTGCGTCCCTCAGCGTTTTTATGACCGCTTCATACTCGCTCCTGCTCAAAAACGGAAACATATCGTCTATAGTGGGCGAAACCATACTTCCGTCCGGAAGCACTTTAGACGAGAGCTTTGGTTCAAAGAATTGCTCGTAATCCAACATCACCTCGCAAATAACCGCTCCCGGCATAGACAACGCGCGGGAAATATCTTCCTTGAGCGTGGAAACCCGCGACGCGCGTACAAACGGAATACCGTACGCAGTCGAGATTTTTTCGATATCCGGAAAACTGAGCCCATTTCCATCGCACACACCGACAAGCGGCTGTTTAAACAGATTTGTCTGTGTTTGTCTGATGGAGTGATAACCGTTGTTGTTGAGGTAAAATAATTTGATATTGAGATGATTATAGACTACGGTCTGTAGCTCCTGAAGATTCATCTGAAAGCTGCCGTCGCCGTCTATGCATATGACCCGACTGCCTTCGAGCGCGACCGCAGTCCCGATTGAAGCGGGAAAGCCATAACCCATCGAAGCACAACCGGAATTCGTAAACAGGCGCTGACCCCTTTGAAGCTTTGCCGCCTGGAAGGAAACGACGCAAGCTGTGCCGTTTCCGCAAACGACGGTATCATCGCCGCACAACAATGAAAACAGACGGTCAACGAAAACATATGGGTTTATAGGAGAATCCTTTTTGAAGTACGATTCAAGCACTGCGGGATACTTTAAGTTCACCGCGCGACAACGTTCAAGCCACCTCGTATGCTGTGGATTAGGCTCATAGTCTGCTTTGGCTATCGACGGCAAAACATCCTTCAGGTCTGCCCAAACGGGCATATCGGGTTTCACCGTAGGCTTTTGCAGCTCAAACTTGTCAATATCGACGATAATCTTATACGCGTCGGGAGAAAAATTATTATAATTATAGCTTATCTGACGAATGTTCAAGCTACAGCCTAACACAAAAATAAGGTCGCTGTTTTGAACAACGAAGTTACCCCCGCGAGTACCTATGGTACCCGGGCGTCCACAGAAAAGTGGGTGTTCATCCCACAGCGCGTCGTGGGCGTTCCAAGCGGTGACCACAGGGATACCAAGCTTGTCGATTGCGCGGATAAAGTCATCATGCGCTCCGCTGAGCCTCACGCCCGAACCCACGAACACCACAGGGCGCTTAGCCTGCGATATTCTTTGAAGTATTTCAGCTGTCTTTTTTACGTCATATGCGGGAGTTTGCTGCCTTTCAAGCTCAAACGGGTCAAAGCCGATTAGTGTCTGAGGATTTACCGATGCCGCTTGGATATCAAGAGGTATATCGAGCCACACGGGACCTCCTCGACCATGCGTGGCCAAGTAAAGCGCCTTTTCAAGGTGATAACGTATCTCGCACGGCTGCGTAACCATATGGGCATACTTGCACATCGGCTTTACCGAGGACACGATATTGTATTCTTGGTCGCCAAGATGGCGCAGTGGCACATCGGTTATCCATGTGGTTGTTTCCCGCTTCACCTGCCCTGACAGTATGAACATCGGGATAGAGTCGAGCCAACCGCCGAGCACTCCGGTTAGCGTGTTGGTTCCCCCCGGACCGCTGGTAACGCACACCCCGGCGAGTTTTCCCGTATATCTTGTATACGCCTCCGCGGCAATGGCGCACGCCTGTTCATGGTGGTTAAAGGTACATTTAATACGCGGATTGTGACCAATCGCATCGTCAAGATGCATGGCTCCACCGCCGGTTAACATAAAAACATCATTTATGCCGTTGTCG
>CAZKWP010000182.1:1962-3356 GCA_964556555.1 uncultured Syntrophomonadaceae bacterium | reverse complement strand
TTAATTATAAAAGAGCTTAACAGATTTTTAAAGACATTGCAAGCCCCTTAAAGCGGATAACAGACATTACCTCTGCCGGCTTGATTTACCTAAAGGGAAACGGTGCAGCGTGTCGAATTTAGGAAAATCATTACTTAAAAGGAGGACCGCAATTGAATTTAAATTCAAAGGATATTACCGGAGCCCTGTTTTGTTGTGCCTTTTTAATTCTAGGCCTCAATTTT
The DNA here is from genome assembly GCA_964556555.1 of uncultured Syntrophomonadaceae bacterium. Lineage (GTDB taxonomy): Bacteria > Bacillota > Ch66 > Ch66 > Ch109 > CAYXHK01. The sequence goes on along the minus strand of CAZKWP010000182.1, from coordinate 3,132 downwards.
TTGGAGCCAGGTTTAAGCTGTTCCACCTACCCGCCGCTGACTGAAGTAGAGGCAGAGATTCAAGTGGCTGAACCTATTAACGTTGATCTTGGACTAAATGCAGCTGGTGCTGCTAGTCCTAGTGCGGCCAGTCTTAAAACTACATACAACCAAAACTCAGATGACGAGGGTGAATCTTCCGCTATTGCCCTAGCGCGTCCGGAAACAGTTTCCAAAGACATTCCTATATCGTCAAAGGCTCCCGTAAAGACCGATCCTAATAAATCGACGAGCCCAGCCAGCAAATCGGTGGTTAATAAATCAAACCCGGCTTCGGCCGGCCGCAGTAAAACCCAACTACAACCGGTGCAGGGCAGTCGTATCGGCGAATTGATTTCCTGGAGCAAAGCCAGTCAGATTTTCGCTCTATACGACCGGGCAATGATCACGGATGTAAACAGCGGTTTGAGCTTCTGGGTCCAACGGCGCGGCGGCTCCAAACACGCTGATTGTCAACCCCTGACCGCGGCCGATACCGCCATAATGAAAAAAATTTATGGGGGTCAGTGGAGCTGGGAACGAAAAGCAATTGTGGTAACCGTTGATGGCCGACATTTAGCCGCTTCCATGAATGGAATGCCCCATGCGGCCGGGGCGATTAAAAACAATAATTTTGACGGTCACTTCTGCATTCATTTTCTGGATAGTCGAACGCACGGCACCAACCAGCTGGATACAGCGCATCAATCGATGGTGCGTAAAGCAGCGGGAAAGTAAATCTGGCCTTGTTTACTGCAGAAATTTATTTTAATTATGCTTAAGTTATTGCTCAAAAACAAGGGATACCGAAAACAACACGGTATCCCTTGTTTAAATTTTTAAATTATGTCCATATCAGAAAAATTATTGTGGAAACTGAGTATCTTAGCTTTGACCAGTATCAAAGAGGAGCTTGATTACTACATTCCCAGTCCTATTACATAGACGGATAAAGACAAGAAAAACAGATTGATAAAAATTCCGATTCCCCATAATAAATAACCACCAGCCGCCATATTCTGATACAGTTTGGGCGCTGTACCCAGATTGATCAGAAAAACAGCTGCGGCGATGACCGCCAGCAACACCAGTTCCCGTGGCGGGCCGGGCACTCCCTGCAGCATCGCGGCTTGAACTGCTCCAGGGAAAAAG
>CAZKWP010000182.1:0-1952 GCA_964556555.1 uncultured Syntrophomonadaceae bacterium | reverse complement strand
ACAAACCAGGTTTAGCCCGGCTAAGGCCAAGTAAATATTGTCCTCGCTGGGTACGGGCTGCAGCAAAGATTCTTTATTTTCGTCTAAATCTACCACTTGGGCAATCATCTGGGATCTTCGTTGGATAACATCCAAGAAACACTGTCCGTGTACCGGGGTAACCCCGTATACCCCATTATCCGTCCGCAAGACAATTAGATTGTCTTCCACCTGGGTACCGATGATCGTCATCACGCCCAGACCGGTTATGTTAAAGGCACCAGCGCTGTAACCGGGCCAACTGGCGGCAAAAACCCCCCAGATTTTAGGTAATCCCACTACCTTTTCAATCGACTGCACCGAGGTCCAGGGAATCGTCTTATGGAAAAACCCCCAGGTGATTTCAAGGGCGGTATCCGTCACCAGGTACTTTATGTTAAAAAAGGATAAAATGACATAAAGGCCTAGCAGGGCAAAAATCCCGAAAGGAATCAGCAGCATTATTTTAACTGCCATGCTGGATTCAGCCAGGGCAAAAGATAATCCGCCGGCCATTGAGGTGGCTAAAACTATATAAACAACAAAACCGAGGATACCGCCTAGGGTTGGTACTGGTTTATATTTTTCCATTCACTTCAGACCATCTCCCGGGGAAGATGTCTTTCCTCCTCATTAAAGTAATTTATGATGGAATTAAGGTTGTAACTAAATTCTATTCTCTATTTTTCAAAATAATCCTGCCATTTAAAAAAATATTTATGTTACAGAGGCGTTTTAACTTTTCAGTCCTTACCATAGGAAAAATAACCAAGTCAAAATCGCGACTATAGGCCTCATTTTAAACAATATCTATAAATAATCGCTTTACGGCTGCTCGGCTAAGACTACCCGGGCAGTATTGGTCTTCCCTTCTCGGATTATCTCTAAAGTTACCTCATCCCCGGCCTTAAATCCTCTTAATTTTTGACGAAGGTCTTCAGGATCGGTAGTAGGCTGATCATTGATTTTGCGGATAACATCTAATGCCTGCAAACCGGCTTTCTGGGCCGGGCTGTTTGGCACTACCTCACTGATTAACGCACCTTGTTGATCCGGCAGCTTTAAACTGTAAGCAATTTCTGAACTGATCTGTTTCATATAAACCCCTAAGTAGGGACGGACTACTTTTCCGCGGTTGATCAGGTCATCCAATACCTCTTTAACCGTATTGATTGGGATCGCAAACCCGATTCCCTGCGCTTGCGCGTTAACGGCGGTGTTGATGCCAATAACTTGCCCGGTTAAGTTTAATAATGGCCCGCCGCTGTTTCCTGGATTAATGGCTGCATCTGTTTGAATCAGGTTTCGGTACAAACGGTCTTCAATTTGGATAGGACGCCCCAAAGCACTAACCACTCCGGCAGTAACCGTATGGTCTAGTCCATAGGGATTACCGATGGCAACAACCCATTCTCCAGGGCGCAGGGAATCTGAATCGCCCAGATTGACGGCGGAAAGCGGCTGATTTGTTTCAAGCTTTAGTACCGCAAGATCTAATTCCTGATCCGCGCCAATCACCTTCGCGGCAAGCGGTTCAGGGTAGCCGTTCACAGTTACGGTGATCTCCGTGGCTTGGTCAACCACGTGTTCGTTAGTGATTACGTAACCGTCCGCAGAAACAATGAATCCACTGCCGATTCCTTGGCTCACCTGAGTTCTCGGCTGGCGCGGGGAATCACCAAAAAACTCTCTGAAGAAAGGATCGTTAAAAAAGGGATCATTCAGCGTGACGTCCGTCTGAACGATGGTATTAATATTTACTACGGCTGGGCTGATGCTTGCCACCATATCGGCAATGCCGGTGGGCCCGATATTTAGATTGCTGCTGGCATTAGCCGTACCCTGGTTCTGTTCTTTCACCGGTTCCGCGATCTGGGCTTTCGGCCATAGGTTAGATAATCCCGGCACTTCGTCAGCTACAACTAGTCCGCCCA
>CAZKWP010000181.1:0-3375 GCA_964556555.1 uncultured Syntrophomonadaceae bacterium | reverse complement strand
TACCAGTTCACACACCTACATTTCCTAGATAGGAAGAAGTTTTAATATTTTTAACCTGGTAAGTCTGCCTATAGCCGGTACAGAATATGTCTCTTACCAATAATCCCATAATGGGGTTTGCCTCCTAGAGGATAGAAACATACATTTTCATATACAAAAGAAGCCTCTCTGTAGAAATACAGGTGGGCTTTTTTATTGTCCAAAATTTTTGTTTTAAAGTAAGAGAAACGTAAAGCCGTACTTTTATTATCCACATATTATAATATAATTATGATAAAATGGGCATATAACCTATTGACTTGAAATGCAGCATAGTCCGCCTATCGGGAACAACAAGAGGAGGTATGAGTATGTCACCTGAAGAATTTTGGAAAAAGTACGGGTTTACGGTGGTCTTTTTGATCTTGATAGCTGCAGCTATAACCTGGGTGATGGCAACCGGCAGGGCTGGATTGGAGGGTGCACCGGAACTGACCACGGTTAGTATTGTGTTATTTATTATTATTGGTATGGCCGCAGGCTGTCTGGGCGGTTGGATAGGAACCGGCGGTTGCAGTGTAATGCTGCCTATTCTTCATTTCTGGTTGGGATTCCCGGCACCGCTTGCCATAGGAACCACCTTGTTTGCGGTAATATTTACTGCCATCTCAGGAGGGTATGGACACTTTATTCGGCGTAATCTGGACGGGAGGACAACTCTCTGGTTGGGTGGATTCGGGATATTAGGTGTTATTATAGGCTCCTGGTTGTTTACTGTATTATCTACCCATGCTGCACTGATGGGCCTTATACTGGGGCTAGTATTCTTATGGCCGGCTATCCGTATGATCCGGGAAGGCCTGGCCAAGGGTATGCCAGGTGCAGTGCAAGAGGGAAACAGTATTGAAGCCCCGGCAGGCGGACTGGCAGCCTTCGGAGGGGTGGTAGGACTTCTGACGGGAATGATCGGTCTGGGTGGCGGCTATGCTTTGGTACCAGGTCTCATCTATCTGTTTCATGCTCCGGTATATATTACCATGGGCACTTCTCTGGCAACTATGGTGCCTTTAGCTGTTGTTGGCGGAGTTATCAAACTTGCTCAGGGTTATGTTGTGCTTGGGGCTGCATTGTTTATGGCATCAGGAACTATCGTCGGGGCTCAGATTGGAGCTGCTACTATCAAACGTTTTAAACCGGCTACTTTAAAATTAATATTTGGTGTATATTTTCTTTATGTAGCCATAAAGTTTATAGGCAATTACCTGGGAATACCAGTATGGTAAAATAGGTTACAATATTCCAGAGGCAATATAATATTTTGGTGGTGATAAGATGTATGAAGTATTCTTTAAAGCCCTAGGAGAGCCAACCCGTCTGCGCATTATCAGGCTGCTGGCCCAGGAAGAGTTATGCGTTTGCGAACTGGAAGAGATATTAAAAATGAGCCAGCCGCGTATTTCTCAACATTTAAGAGTGTTAAAGCAAGCCCGTCTTGTTACCGAACGAAGAGAAGGGACCAAGAGATACTGCAAACTGGATCATTATAATTATCAGCATACCTTGAAGAATTTCATGGAATACATGAATAGTCCTCTGAAAGAGTGTGAATCAGAAGAATTATCTTTGGTAAAAGAAGGCTGTCGGGTTAAATAATGTTGGGAAAATAATATATACTACATTAATATCTAGTAATTGTGTCACCGAAGATTTTAACATCCAAAAAAGAATTAGCATTATAAAAGCAATAAAGAACTTGATGAATAGGAATACTAATTAAAATACCCTGAGAAATAATCGTAAAAGCAATCTTTTACAGGGCCTGTATGAATAACGCAGGCCCTTTTTCAATGGGTTAATGCTATAAATGAGCCTGCAGGTTACTTGACCGGCGTTTATGAGTAAACAAGTTAGACATTGTGTTATATGTTTAATCTGGTCGGTTCGCCCATAGCTTTGAAAAAATTTGCTATTGCTTCGATCAATATAAATACCTCCTCTTAGTGAATAATGAAAATTGAATAGCATATTTATTGCACTCATAATAAAAATATTATAATATAATTATATATACAATCTTGGGTGAAGGTGTGGAAAACATGGTCTCGTACTTGCATTTTCCATGGAATATTGGGGTGAAATACTTATTAGGAGGTTTTGTGTATGGGAGAATCAGTAACCAGCAGATTATCGTTTTTGGATCGTTACCTTACTTTGTGGATATTCTTAGCCATGGCGGTAGGGATAGGAGCAGGCTATGTTTATCCGCGAATATCCGACTTCTGGGGCCAGTTTCAGGTCGGGACTACTAATATTCCAATTGCTATCGGTGATGATGTACCCCCCCCTGGCCAAGGTTCGTTATGAAGAACTGCCCACGGTGTTTAAAGACGTGAAACTATTAGCCCTTTCGCTGATACAAAACTGGATTGTTGGACCGATGGTTATGTTCATCCTGGCGGTAGTATTGCTGCCGGATAAGCCGGAGTTAATGGCTGGTGTTATTTTGGTCGGCCTGGCCCGCTGTATTGCCATGGTTCTGGTGTGGAACGATCTGGCAGATGGAAGTCCTGAATACGTGGCTGGTCTAGTGGCATTTAATGCTATATTTCAGGTGCTTACTTACTCCATATACGCTTATATTTTTTTAGCAGTTATTCCTCGTTGGCTGGGACTTTCCAGCGTTGTGGTAGATGTATCTATGGGGGAGATAGCCAAGAGCGTCTTTGTCTACCTGGGAATTCCGTTTATTGCCGCCATTATCACCCGTACTATTATGATAAAGCGTAAAAGCAGAGATTGGTACGAAGCAAATTTTATCCCTCGCATCAGTAAGCTCACCTTAATTGCACTATTATTTACCATACTGGTTATGTTTTCATTGAAAGGGAATGTTATCCTAACGTTGCCCCTGGATGTTGTGCGGGTTATGATACCCCTGACCATATACTTCCTGTTTATGTGGTATGTTACCTTCTTTGTTGCTAAATGGATAGGAGCCGATTATCCCAAGACAACGACTATTGCCTTCACTGCCGCCAGCAATGATTTTGAACTGGCTATAGCAGTAGCAGTTGCGGTCTTTGGTATTCATTCGGCTCAGGCTTTTGCTACCGTTATCGGACCACTGGTAGAAGTGCCAGTGCTGATTATGCTGGTGAATGTGGCTCTGAAATTTAGAGAAAAATATTTTAAACATGAACTGGCTACGGAATGATGAACTCATTTTATAACGCAATAAATTATTTTCTTATCATAACTGCAGAATTAACATTGCTATTTCTTGGGATAAGTACCATTGTAGCATTGATACTCATGCATATACCGCAGGAGAAAATTAGAATATGGATGTCAGGTAAAGGGGTATGGGGTAATTTTATGGGTGCTTTCGTTGGAGCT
>CAZKWP010000180.1:0-3382 GCA_964556555.1 uncultured Syntrophomonadaceae bacterium | reverse complement strand
GTTAAGCCAGGCGAATTAATTAGGAATAAGCTAGCTGAATAAGTTGGGTGAATCAGATTAAGCCGGCGGGTTAAGCTTAGAATCCGGTAATTGCGGACAAATTAAGAACAAGTTGCAGTTAGGAGCGGATATTTAAAGCTATGGAGATTGCTCTAAATCAAAAGGGATAAAATTGAACCGCAAATATCCCGTTTGACCTTTGGTGACCTCAGGCTAAGTTTGGTGCGCAAACTCGTCCTGTGTTATAATTACCTCGACAATAATGGCGGGTGGTGCAGTATTCTAGTCAGCCATCCAATCTTGAAGGCGGGCCTAAAAATCCGTCGAGGGCACATCGATGAAGTTCCTGGTGCTGGCTTTTGACGCCCAGTCTGGGGCTGGTACTGGGAGATAAGGGGGATGGGGCGATCTACAATGGCATGTAGGCGTTGACCCCGCCTCCGTGGAGGCCCAAGTATGTGGTGATCTGCTTTAAGCAGTAGCTATGGCTTGGTGTTTAACCTGCTCGTGGTGTGGAAGCTGCGTGTAGTGTAGCCTGTCTTGAGTGATGACGGTGGATACCAGAGGACGGTCCCGCTTGGTCGAGGCCTAGACTAGCGGGACCGTGGTGAAACCGGCGTTGCAAAAGAGACTAGAGATTGGTTTGGTCTGCCGAGGAAAACTCCTAGACTGTGTACCTTGTTACAGTTTCCTGGGGATTAAAGTGTGTACTAAGTGGTAATCCAGCCTCGAACCCGGCGACGGATCGGAGCAAACTTAAAGGGAAACCGCCAGGATGGCGACATTCTGGAGTTTAGCTGGGAAATCCTGCTGGACCTAAGTCACAGCGTTTATCCAGGGAGCGACCACCTGCCCAAATTATATTTATAAGAAGATTTAAGACTAGTTTGCCCACAGACTGGGGCAACCTATACCGTGCCCGATAGAATTTGGCTGTTCAAAATAAAAAAGACTATAGCGATACCTAATCGCCTAAATACATAATCGTAAAAAATATGGAGTTAACATGGTTGGTAAAAATCGACGGAGTTCCGGCCGTCCTGGTCCCCGTTCTTTTCAGGATTTCTTGCTTGAACAAATCTCCAGCGTAATGATCATCGCCGGGATTACGTTTGTTTTGGCCATAGTCGTGGGTCTGACCGCAGAGTTTTTCTTGCGCAGTATAACTTCCTTAATCCTGGCCTTTTTAATCCTGCTGTTCATTATCCTGACCGGGGTGGTGGGTGATGCAATCGGCGTTGCCGTGGCGGTGGCACAGGAACCTCCTTTCCACGCCAAAGCCGCGGATAGGGTACGGGGAGCGGCAGAGGCGCTGCACCTGATCCGCCGGGCGGACCGCGTGGCTAGTTTTTGCGGTGACGTGGTAGGAGACGTTTGCGGTACGATCAGCGGGGCCATGGGCGCAACGATAGCGCTGCGTCTTTTATTTATTCAGCCTGATTGGAATGAACTGCTGGTGGCCGTAGTTATGACCGCTTTGATCGCGGCTGTTACGGTGGGAGCAAAAGCCCTGGGTAAAACCCTAGCCATTAATCAGGCGAACGATATAATGTTTGGGGTTGGCCGCATCTTAGCCTGGTGGAGTTATCTTACGGGATGGACATTTTTTAATGGTGATAAAAAAGGCCAAAAGAAAAGAAAATAAAAAGGTCAAAAGAAAAGGACCAGGTGAATGAATTGCGCTTGTTGGATACGATTACTGGCCCCAAAGACCTGAAAAATTTGAATACAAACCAGTTGACCCAATTAGCGGATGAGATCCGCCGGGAACTGGTGGAAACCGTATCCAAGACCGGGGGGCATTTGGCCCCTAATTTAGGGGTGGTCGAATTAACCCTGGCGATTCATCAGGTCTTTGATTCGCCGCAGGACCAGATTGTATGGGACGTGGGTCATCAGACTTACGTCCATAAATTGTTGACCGGGCGGCAGGAAGAATTCTCTACCCTGCGGCAATACAAGGGACTGTGCGGCTTCCCGAAAAGGGCCGACAGTCCCCACGACGTGTTTGGCACCGGACACAGCAGTACCTCTATCTCCGCGGCCTTAGGCCTGGCTTTGGCCCGGGATCTTAAGCAGCAAAATCACCACGTTTTGGCGGTCATTGGCGATGGAGCCCTGACCGGCGGTATGGCTTTTGAGGCTTTAAATCATGCCGGGAATTTACACACCAACCTGATTGTGGTGCTGAATGACAATGAAATGTCGATCGTCAACAACGTCGGTGCCTTGTCCCGCCACCTTACCCGGCTGCGGACGGAGCCGGTTTATTTTCGCAGTAAAGAAGAAGTAGAGTTTTTGCTTAAACGGATTCCGAAAATCGGGCCTAAGGTCTTTAATGCGGTGGATCGGTTTAAGGATGCCGTTAAGTATCTCGTAGTTCCGGGCGTATTGTTTGAAGAACTCGGTTTTACCTATCTGGGGCCGGTTGACGGGCATAATCTTCCTGCGGTAAAGAATATTATGAACACCGCCAAACAGCTAGAAGGCCCGGTTTTGGTGCACGTGATTACCAAGAAAGGGAAGGGTTATGGACCAGCCGAAAGGAACCCGGATAAATTCCATGGAATCGGGCCTTTTGAGATTGCGACCGGTCAACCGGTTGCCAAAGGGACAGTCCCCACCTACACGGAAGTTTTTGGGCAAACCTTGGTCGAACAGGCGGAGACCGATGAGCGGATCCTGGCGATTACCGCGGCTATGCCCGGGGGAACCGGCTTGGATGAATTTGCCCGACGCTTCCCCAAACGATTTTTTGATGTGGGCATCGCGGAGCAGCATGCGGTCACCATGGCCGCGGGCCTGGCCTGTCAGGGTTTTCGGCCGGTAGTGGCTGTATATTCGACTTTTTTACAGCGTGCTTACGATCAGGTGCTGCACGATGTTTGTCTGCAAAACTTGCCAGTGCTTTTGGCGATTGACCGGGCCGGCCTGGTGGGGGAAGACGGAGCAACCCATCAGGGAATTTATGATTTGACTTATTTGCGGCATATCCCGAACCTGACGCTCATGGCCCCAAAAGATGAAAACGAGCTGCGGCATTGCCTGGAAACCGCTAGAAATTTGCCTGGACCAGCCGCGATTCGCTATCCGCGGGGAACCGGCCAGGGAGTAGATTTGGACGCGCAGATTCGGACGCTCCCAGTGGGTAAAGCCGAGTTGATCCGCGAGGGAGAGGATTTATTGATCCTGGCGGCTGGGCCAATGGTTTATACAGCTTTGCGGGCTGCCGAACTGCTGCAGACACAAGGGCAAAGCGCAGCCGTGATCAATGTCCGTTTTATCAAGCCCTTGGATGAGGAATTAATTAAGCAATATGCTTTAAAAACCAAACGGATTGTAACCCTGGAAGAAAACTGTCTGCCCGGCGGTTTTGGCAGTG
>CAZKWP010000179.1:0-3387 GCA_964556555.1 uncultured Syntrophomonadaceae bacterium | reverse complement strand
AGAATCGAGCGGTAAATCGAGACGTGTGGCGCTGGACTAAATACAGCGCCGAGTTTGGCCCCGATCAATCCGAGCAGCCCAAGATAAACTACCGCTAAAATCAGGTCTAAAGGGGCAAAATAACCCGCCAGCCAGATTAAAATAATAAAGAACACCTGGATGATTAAGATCCTAAATCCCCATCGCAGAATCTTCACAAGGGCATTTCCCCCTCGCTGTCCGCCACTTCCACCCAGGGACTTTGATACAACGCGTCCGGCGTAACCCACAAATCGTCAAACGGGTCTAAATCGATTCCCTGTTCCTGATAGGCAGCCCAGATGATCTTCGTGCAATTCCAATAGCGGTCCCCCGGCTTAAAGGCTATGGGGTAAAAAACTCGGCCTTCCCGCTGCCGGGCATACTCCGCTGCCGTCTCTCGCGCTGCTACAGGTAATTTTGCGCGCAGGATACAGGCCCAGTCATAGTTGCGGTAATGTTCCACCGACTGACGGCTGAGTCCGCAATCTACGTAGCCTTCCAGTACCTGTCCCTGACCCAGATAAATACCGGCATGGGTAAAATGGCCGTAGGCTCCCCCAGGATTGCCGCCCAGCAAAATATCCCCGATTTGCAGCTGCGTGAAGTCTAAGCGGTTGGGCTGCCCGCTAAAAACCCCGGTCGCTAAATCTCCCTGCCACGCGCTGCGGACATAGGTGATCAAGGCCGAATGAGAAGCAGTCGGCTGGTAGGCAGGGTTTATCAGGAGGATGACAGCGATTAAAACCATGATGCCACCGGCTAAAAGCCAATGATAACAGCGAAAAAACAACTTCATTTTTTTGCCCCCCGGCCACACGCTTAAAGAAGCAAGAGGAAGCAGGGGGACGGTTCTCTTGCCTCACTTTTACCTGGGCAGCTTTGCAGCTTTTATGAAGCAGCAGAACCGTCCCCTTGCTTCTCCCCTTTGCTTCCTTTTACTTCCCTTAAAGAATTCTAGGGCAGTCTCCTAAAAGACTACCCTAGTTAAAATACCCTAATCAATGCTTCCTGGTTTTATTGCCGATTCTATTCCGGTTTGTCCGCCGGTAGTTCTTCTCCCAGCGCCAAGCGGCAAATGTCACTGATCATGTAATTCTTCATGCCAGCAGCCTGGGCTTTGGGGCTTAGGGTCTTGAAGCACATGGGGCACAGGTAAACCATTGCTTCTGCACCATTATCCTTGGCATCCTGAATGTTCTTGTCCTGGAAGGGCTCATAATTCTTGCCCCGCGGGAAAAGCTTCAGTCCTGGACCCGCTACTTCCACGCCGCAGCAAAGAGCATCAATGCCTTCGTATTTACGGGTCGCCCGCTCAACGCCGATGAGAGCAAAAATGTCGTCCAAGAGGGCTTCCACTTCCGGCGGCGTGTGCCGGGACGCGCAGGGCCGTTGGTATGCAGCTTTGATATTTAGTTTCTTAATCTTATCCTGGTTTTCGGTTAGGTATTCTTTCAGGTATTCGAACATGTGGACCGGTTTAAAAGGCAGTTGAATGCCATACTCTTTCGCATAGTGATTAAGGGCTGCATAGCAGTCTTCATGCACAAAGATAATTTCTTTAGCGCCGGAAGCAGCCAGGTTGTCAACCATCTTCTGCATCCGATCCTTCATAATCGACTCGTTGCCCATGTGGACAAAGAGCACGTTACAGAAATAAGGCAGGCCTTTTAAAATTTGAATATCATCATTTTCAAAGAGTTGGCCAAAGGGAGCCCATGGCATGTTGCCAGTCATTACGCAAAGCGACATGTTCCATCTCTTCGGTTGGACCGGGCCCGGGTCCTTCTTGGCCAGGAAACGATTCGCCATATCCTGCCGCACTTGCGGATCCGTAAAGTTCCCATCTTCTTCTATGCGCTGCAAAATCAAATCAAATGGCTGCGCATCTTTGGGGCAGTATTCACTGCAGGCCATACAGGTGATACAATCATTCAGCCAATCCACTTTTTCGCCTTTAATCAGTTTCTCAAATTCTTTGGAAGCGTTTTCCTTGTCTCCAAAATCGATATTTTTACACAGATCCAAACAATCGCCGCATAGATCACAATTCGCTTCTCTAAACATAAATTTACCCTCCTTAAATTCGATTTTGTTGCCGGTTTGGTTTGCCATTTAATTCAGTCATTCTTCTGTTTCTGACATAATTCATTAATTCAATAATTCTACAACCAGACTTAAAATCCTGCTCAATACTTTTTAAATAATACTAAACAATTAAAAAATTTGAGGCCGTTAATTAAACAGCCCCAGCACAGCTAAAATTTATATCCATTTGCTTTGTTAAAATATCTGCATCATTTTCCTTAAATAGTTTTGACTAATAAACTTACTCCACCCAGCGCACCTTACCGCTTAAGTCTGGGTCAAGCCGCGGCGGAGCCTTGGCCACCATATCCGGATAACCAACCGGGGATACCGCCACTATTTCCTTATCCAAAGGAATCTCCAAAATCTGCCTGATGCCGGCTTCATCCTGCAGCGGCCCAGTCATCCAGCAAGTGCCCAGTCCTTCGGCATACGCAGCCAGCAAAAGATTTTCAAAAGCCGCACTGACGCTCTCCAGATGCATTTTTCGTTCGGCCGGGTCATTGGTTGCCGGGGTCAGGGCGAAGATAACCACCGGAGCCCCGCCATAGTTTTGGGCGAATTCCAAAAATAAACGGCGGCGTTTTTCTTCCCAATTACGGCAAACCGGTTCGGCTGCCTGAACGTAACTCTCACCCAGCTGCCGCTTCTTGTCGCCGGTAACGACTACAAATTCCCATTGCTGCAGGTTCATCCCGGAAGGCGCCCAGTTCGCCGCATCCAAAATCCGAAGCATAACTTCCCGGGGTACCGGATCCGGTTTATATTTCCGGACGGCCCTACGCTGATGAATTACCTCATAAAATTCCACAGCTGTCCCTCCTTTTCTTGGGTTTAAATTACCATTTTAGGGAGATTTTCTAAATAGTAATAAATTACGACACCGGGTCCCCGAATTCCTCTTTTCTTAATCCCTCTTTGTTAATCAAACAAAATCTAGTAAATCTTAAACCAGAATGGATGCAAGAGAGCGGCCTAGGTTTAAATTTGCGGCCGCAGGTCTAGTTTGGCAGACTAAGTTAAAAAGAAACCGGATAAATTTCTGGTATAGATAATCGTACGAAAAAACTTCCTTATAATAATACGCATATAGATACATGTATTGATTCACTTATAAATTCCTTTTTGATGAAGCTAAGATTTACGTAAGCTTCACGGTTTCTGCCTCAAAGTTTATATTTATCCAAGGGTAAACCGCGCCTAAAACCATCCTCCGCGAGCAGGAAACCAGCCGCAAATGCCGAAAAGGGTGAAATAAAGATTAAACGTTAATAAAGATGT
>CAZKWP010000178.1:0-3436 GCA_964556555.1 uncultured Syntrophomonadaceae bacterium | reverse complement strand
AAGTATCTTTCTACCCGGGAAGAGATTGTGGACTATTTGGAAGCAGTGGTCCAGCCCGAGGATTTAGTGATCACCATGGGTGCAGGCCATATCTGGACCGTGGGCCGGGATCTGGTCCGGCAATTGAAAAACCGAGGATAAATGAACCCGACTATAAAGAACCGGTATAATTGTGACGACGATAGATGCCCCGAGTATCAATGCCCAGGAAGGAGTTGAGAGTTGTAACAATAAGTACCCTGCAATAATTAGGGTACAGGAGGTTGCAACTATGGAGAATATTAAGATAATTGGCGGTAATCGTTTAGTTGGTGACGTAAAAGCCGGGGGAGCCAAAAACGCGACCCTGCCAATCCTTGCCGCTTGTTTGTTAACTCAGGGAGAGTGTATTCTGCACGGGGTTCCACGATTGGTGGATGTGGAAGTAATGGTGGAGGTTCTGCATTCTTTAGGAGCCAGGGTCAAATGGGAAGGCACAACGCTGATCATTTCAACCCCGGATTTAACGGCCACCGAGGTGCCGGAAAGTTTAATGCGCAAAATGCGCGCTTCAAATTTAGTGATGGGGCCACTCCTAGGGAGATGCGGCCTCTTCAAAGCCTTTACTCCCGGAGGCTGTGCCATTGGTTCCCGGCCGATGGATTTACATTTGAAAGGTTTTCTTAAACTGGGAGCCAAAATTGAGCAGGAGTATGGTTATATCCTGGGCCAGTCCACCCGGTTAAAAGGGAATAAGATTCATCTGGATTTTCCCTCGGTGGGCGCTACGGAAAACTTAATGATGGCCGCTGCCTTGGTTGAAGGAGAAACGGTTATTCGGAATGCGGCCCGCGAACCGGAAATCATCGACCTGCAAAATTTTCTGTGTACTTTAGGCGCGAAAATTAAAGGGGCTGGTACCCAGGAAATCCGCATTGAGGGAGTTACCCGTCTCAGCGGGGGGGAGCATACTGTGATTCCCGACCGGATTGAGACCGGAACGTTTTTAGTGGCCGGCGCCATTACTCAAGGTGAGGTTCGTGTGGTAAACGCGGTAGAGGAACACATCGAAGCCTTGTTAGTGAAACTTCGCGAAGTTGGGGCTGAGGTTCTGGTTGACCAAAACGGAATTCTGGTCCGAGGTGGTACCTGCCAGAAAGCAGTGGATATTAAAACCCTGCCTCACCCAGGTTTTCCCACGGATATGCAGCCGCAAATGATGGTGCTCTTATCCCTGGTCAAAGGGACCAGCGTGGTTACTGAAACTATTTTCGAGAGCCGGTTTAAACATGTGGATGAGTTAAGCCGCATGGGCGCTAAGATTCGGCTGGAGGGCCGTACCGCTATCATTTACGGAACTTCCCGTTTAACCGGTGCCGTGGTGGAAGCCAGCGACTTAAGGGCCGGGGCGGCTCTGGTACTGGCGGGCTTAGCCGCTGAAGGCAAAACCCAGGTAGAAGGGGTTGAACACCTGGATCGGGGTTATGAAGCCTTAGAAGCCAAGTTTAAGGCTTTGGGCGCGGATATTTGCCGTGAATAGGTTATTTAGAAAACATTCCCATCAAAGGGAATGTTTTTTCGCGTCCCCGTTGGACAAGGTAGGTATTTCTGCTATAATAATTTTGTTGGAGGAGGCGTTATGGCGACTACCCCTGGTGCAGGGCAAAACCGAAAAGAAGTCTCACCTTCGTGGAGACTCTTGTTAGCCTTCACGTTCCTTTTATTTTCAATTTTAGCTTTATTTTTTTTCTTGCATTCCTCCGTTTTTGCAGTAAAAGAAGTAGTGGTTGAGGGTAACCAATCGCTGCGGTCCGCGGAAATCGTCCGTTTAACCGGGGTAGTGCCCGGGACAAACATCTTTTTGCTTAACGAAGAAGAGATCGTGGACCGCTTAGCCCTGCAGCCGCTGATTGAATCAGTGCAGCTCGTGCGCAAACTGCCGAACCGGCTTTTGGTTCGGGTTCAGGAAAGAGAGCCGTGTGCTTTACTGCCCGTTGATGAAGGCTTCGTGGTGGTTGACCATGAAGGGATTTACCTTACCCGGGTTGGGCATATGGTGGATATCAACCGGCCGGTTATTACCGGTTGTACTGCACTACCCGAGGTTCTACCGGGGCAAACTCTGCCACTGGAGCCATTGCTCGAGTTTTTGCCGGTTCTGGAACAAATAGATCCGGAAACGGTCCAGCTGATTTCCGAGGTGAATCTAGCCCAATCTGAGATGATTAAAGTGGTATCAATCGATGGGGTCGAGATTCGGACTGGCAATCTGGAACATTTACAAACCAATCTGGATGTATTGAAGCAGGTCTTAAACTTAAGGCTCAAGCGGGTTGGCGCCCAGCCGGCCGAGTACGTGGATATGAGCTTCAAAGGGTCGCCGGTGGTTAAATTCGCGCAGTGAAAGTAGGTGAACCGGATTGAAGTCCCGACGGGGTTATGTGACCATTGTGCTGATCAGCGTAGTGTTGGGTTTGATGTTAGCGGTTCAGTTTAAAGTTACCCAGGGCAGCCCCAGCGATTCAACCCGGCGGATTGAGGATGTGGTTGCCGAACTGCTGACGGTTAAGGAAGAACGCGACAACCTGAAAGCAGAGTTAGATGAATTAAGTTTGAATCTGGAGAAAATGGTCTCCGGCAAAAACGAAAGTCAAGATGCCTTGCTTAATGAACTGAGCAAGGCTCGAAATGTTTCTGGTTTAAACGCCATGCAGGGGCCCGGCCTAATCCTGATTCTGAATGACAGTACCAAGCCGACGCAGCCGGGGGATGATCCGAATCTTTATTTAATCCACGATGAAGATCTGCTGAAAGTGATTAACGAGCTGAGAGCCGCCGGAGCCGAGGCCATTTCGATTAACGAACAGCGCATACTGGCGACTACGGAGATCCGTTGCGCCGGGCCGACGATTCAAGTTAATGGAAATCGTATCGCCCCGCCTTTTGCCGTTTCCGCCATCGGCGACCCGGGCCTTTTGGAAAGTTCGCTGCGCATGAAAGGCGGCGTTTTGGAAAGTTTGGAATTTTGGGGGATCTCTACTAAAATCGAAAAGCCGAAAGTGGTAACCGTTCCCGGTTACGCCGGAACGATTAAATTTAAATATGCAGCGCCATTGGAGGAGGAGTGAGGCTTACGTTGTGGGTTCTGGTGATCTTAGGCGTGTTGGCCGGGCTTTTTATCGGCCTGAATTCTCCTTTGGTAATTCCGGTATTTTTGGCTAAATATATGTCGGTCGCCATCTTAGCGGCGCTCGATTCGGTACTTGGCGGCCTGCGTTCTTCGATGGAGGACAAGTTTGACAACTTAGTCTTTATCACCGGTTTTTTCAGTAACGCGCTCCTCGCGGCGCTTCTGGCTTACTTGGGCGACCGTCTGGGTTTGGAATTGTACATGGCCGCCATTGTGGCTTTTGGGGTCAGAATATTCCAAAATCTGGCGATTATCCGCAGATATTTG
>CAZKWP010000177.1:0-3472 GCA_964556555.1 uncultured Syntrophomonadaceae bacterium | reverse complement strand
CCAGTCCGAACAAATGCCCGGGGAAGACTACCGCATGGGAGACCGGATTAAGATTTACATTGTAGAGGTTAAAAAGACGACCAAGGGGCCGCAGATTCTAGTTTCCCGTACCCACCCCGGCTTGTTGAAACGATTGTTTGAATTAGAAGTGCCCGAAATTTTTCAGGGAATTGTGGAATTGAAAAATATTGCACGGGAAGCCGGTGCGCGCTCGAAAATTGCGGTGCATTCCCGGGATGAAAATATTGATTCGGTGGGAGCGTGTGTGGGCCCGAAAGGAATGCGGGTGCAGGCGATCGTAAATGAATTGCGGGGAGAAAAAATTGATATAATTAAATGGAGTCCGGATGCCGCAAGGTTTGTGGCGAATGCTTTGAGTCCGGCCAAAGTGCTGACCGTAGAGATTTTAGAAAACGAAAAAATCGCCAGGGTAGTAGTCCCGGACTACCAGTTGTCCCTGGCTATCGGTAAAGAGGGTCAAAATGCTCGCCTGGCCGCGAAACTGACCGGGTGGAAAATTGACATAAAGAGTGAATCCCAAGTCGATTACTACTACGAAGAGGAGCCAGACGAGACCCAGGAGGAGTACGACGCCGAAATTGAGGATTATGATTACGAGGAATAAGGGGTGATACGGATGGCCCGGATTAGGAAAATCCCGCAGCGCAAATGCATTGGCTGTCAGGAAATGAAAAATAAAAAGGAACTAATACGGGTGGTTCGTACCCCCGCAGGCTTAATCACCATTGACTCGACTGGGAAACAGGCTGGTCGCGGAGCGTACGTCTGCCCTTCTTTGGATTGCTTAAACCAGGCAATAAAAGGGAAGCGTTTTGACAAGGCTCTGGAACACCCGGTTGCGCCAGAGATCTTGGAGGCGCTGAAAGCGAAAGTGGTGACCTAATTGAACCACGGTCAGCCAGAGAAGTGGAAAGCCTTATTGGGTTTAGGCTTTCGGGGCAGCAAGGTTATCTCCGGTACCGAGGCCGTATGGTCGGCTTTGGTAAAAAAACGAGTCTGGCTGTTGATTTTAGCCAAAGATGCGGCGGAGCGAACCAAGCTGGATTTTCAGAAACAGTGTGCCCAGGTCGGAGTTCCTTGGATAGAGTTATCTGCAAAAGAGGTCTTAGGATACTGTACGGGTCAATCACCCCGAGCAGTGTTGGCGGTAACCGATAAACAAATGGCAAGGGCAATTCTTAAGGTAGTTCCACCAGAAAATGATTCAGACTTAACAGATGGTTAAATTATGGGGGTGATTGGATGGCAAAAATCAGGGTGCATGAGTTAGCTAAAGAGATGGGACTGAATAGTCGAGACCTGGTGCAGCGACTGCAGGATTTGGGTATTCAGGTGAAAAATCACTTCAGCACCCTTGAAGAAGCAGAAGTGGCCAGTATTAAAAATAATGCGCAGAGGGTATCTTCTGCCTCTAAGAAGTCAGGGCAGCGCGAAGCGATAAAAAAAGAAACAGAAGCAGAACGACCGGATTCCGCCAAATTGGGACCAAAAATGGCGTCAGACGGGACCCGTTCTGGAAAAGCGGAGGAAACTTCGAAATCAGGGCCGTCTCGTTCCGAGGAAAGGGGGTTAGACCGGAGAATGACCTCCAGTCGAAACGATGGTCCAAAAAGGGATCAAGAGAATGAATCAACACCCAAGGAAAGCGTCAAGCAGCCGAGTTTGGGGGGCACTCTAAATTCAGTTTCATCCGGTTCCACTGGAGCAGCGAATGAACGGTCGGCGCAAAACCGACCGGCCGGTGAGCGGCCAGTGGTGAATAGGCCCCAGGGCGAGCGGCAACCGATAAATCGGACGCCGGGTGAACGACAACCGATGAACCGGCCCCAAGGCGAACGACAACCGATGAATCGACCCCAGGGTGATCGGCCGCCGATGAATCGACCGACTGGCGAGCGGCAACCGATGCAACCGATGAACCGACCGGCGGGTGAGCGGCCCGCCATGAATAGGCCTCAAGGCGATCGACAACCGATGAATCGACCCCAGGGCGATCGGCCACCGATGAACCGGTCCCAAGGCGATCGGCCACCGATGAACCGGCCCCAAGGTGATCGGCCACCCATGAATCGACCGCCGATGAACCGACCGCCAGGCGACCGTCCGGCCGGCAATTACGGGGATAGGCCAGCCAACCGTCCCGCGGGTCCGCGGCCTGGGGGTCCTCGACCAGCGGCAGTTCCGCCAGTACCGGTTAAACCGACGGGAAGGGCAGTAGAACGGGATAAGGCCAAAATACAAGATGATTCTTTCCAAAACCGGGGTGCGGGTAAAGGCCTGCCGGCAAAGAAAGCAGACCCGAAACGCCCAATCAATCGACCTCCATCTGGCCGGGACCGAATCGTCAGTCTGGTTGACGATGATACAATGGGCGGCCGTGGCCGGAAAAAACCGGGTCGTCCCGGGGGTAAAAGCAACCGAAGCAAGGCTGCGACGCCCCGGGTAACTGCGCCCAGTCTGCCGAAAATAGTTACCATTGGTAAAAGTGTAACGGTCCAAGATTTGGCGGGGGCTCTAAATCGAACTTCAGCGGACTTGATCAAACGCTTAATGGTGTTAGGGGTTATGGTGACCGCCACCCAAACGATTGATTTTGATACGGCAGCCATTGTTTGCGGTGAATTAGGGGTAGATGCCCAGCCGGAAATTACCCAGGAAGAAGCTTTAATTCCGGATATCGTAGATGATCCGGCAATTCAGATAGAACGTCCGCCGGTGGTTACCGTGATGGGCCACGTGGACCACGGAAAGACTTCCTTATTGGATGCGATCAGGAAAACCAAAGTTACTGAAAGTGAAGCTGGAGGAATTACCCAGCATATCGGGGCTTATCAGGTTGAGATCAACGGCAAAAAAATTACTTTTATCGACACCCCTGGTCATGAAGCTTTTACTTCTATGCGCGCCAGAGGGGCTCAGGTCACGGATATTGCCATTTTAGTAGTTGCCGCTGACGATGGGGTAATGCCGCAAACAATTGAGGCGATTAACCATGCTCGGGCCGCTGAGGTGCCGATCATCGTGGCGATCAATAAGATCGATAAGCCGGAAGCCAATCCGGAACGGATTAAACAGCAATTGACGGAATATGGATTATTAGCGGAAGACTGGGGTGGAGATACTATTTGTGTGCCGGTTTCCGCCCATTCTCGGGAAGGGCTGGATACCTTGCTCGAAATGATTCTGCTGGTCGCCGAAATGGGTGATATTCAGGCTAATCCCGACCGGCCCGCTAAAGGTACGGTTATTGAAGGTCAGCTGGATAAAGGCCGGGGACCCATTGCCACGGTTTTGGTACAGCATGGAACCTTGCGGATCGGCGACTCGGTGCTGGTTGGTTTAACCTACGGCAAAGTTCGGGCCATGGTGGATCACCGCGGCGAATGGCTTAAGGAAGCCACCCCTTCCACCCCTGTAGAAGTGCTCGGTTTGGATGGAGTGCCCATGGCCG
>CAZKWP010000176.1:0-3489 GCA_964556555.1 uncultured Syntrophomonadaceae bacterium | reverse complement strand
TTACGTTCGCGGAAAGGCAGATCGGCAAAAACTGGCCCCAGAAGTTATGGTCAGTCCCTTCCTCGAGGAAGACAAGCATCTTTTGCAACAGTATATAGATAATTATTGTACAATTTTTAAGCAGGATATCGACATTGAGGAAACTGACTGGACCAAATTAGTACCGGCAAGCAGCAGTCCCTACGGCAAAATGTATAGTCATCAGTAGAAAAGTGGCTTAGAATAGAAAAAGAAGTGAATTTCGGGGATAAAGAGGTAACCATGAGCAGCTTACGAGTACTGTTAGGAGATCCTGATGGTCGTTCGCGAAACCGAATAAAGAAAATTTTGGGGGCCAACGGGTACTCGATAGTGGCAGAAGCAAACGACGGTATGGCGGTGCTCCGCCAAGCCCGGATGGTAGGACCCGAGGTAGCCGTGCTGAGTGAAGAACTGACTGGCCTGAATGCTTTGCAGGTAGTAAAGGTTTTGCAGGACGACCGGATTTGCCCTTCAATTCTGATTGCTACCAACAGTTCGGCCGAGTTTATCGGGGCCGCCAAAAAAAGCGGGGTTTTAGGTTTGGTCCTTCGCCCGGTGCAGGAGTATACCTTGATCGCTACCTTGGAATTAGCCTATGAAACCTACCAGCGTTTCGATCAAAAGGAACACGAGATTGAAGATTTAAAAACCAAATTGGAAAGCCGTAAACTGGTTGAAAAAGCCAAAGGGATCATTATGCAAAAGCTTAATCTTTCTGAGGGCGAGGCGTACCGGCATATTCAAAAACGCAGTATGAATCAGAAGGTGACGATGAAGCAGATTGCAGAAGCAATTATTTTAACCTACGAATTTGAAAGCAATCACTAAAAGGAGGGAATTTACAGTGGCGATTACCAAAGAAGATATTCTAAAACAGGTGAAAGATCAGCATATCCGGTTTATTTACCTGCAAATCATCGACATCACGGGCATGCTGAAGAGCGTGACGATCCCGGTTTCTCAGTTAGATAAGGCCTTAGACGGGGAACTCATGTTTGACGGGTCTTCGATTGAGGGTTTTGTGCGCATTGAGGAATCCGATATGTACTTGAAACCAGACTTTAATACCTTTGTGGTTTTGCCGTGGCACCCGCGAGGGGAATCGGAAGCCAGGATCATCTGTGATGTGTATAACCCAGACGGTACTCCTTTCTCGGGTTGTCCCCGCTGCAATCTGAAGCGGGTGGTAAAAGAAGCAGCAGCCATGGGGTACCAGCTGCAGGTGGGACCGGAGGCAGAGTTCTTCCTCTTCCATACCGACAGTGAAGGAAAGCCAACTACGATCACCCATGATCAAGCCAGTTATTTCGATTTAGCCCCGGTAGATTTGGGGGAAAACGCCCGCAGAGACATGGTTTTGGTTTTAGAAGATATGGGATTTGAAATAGAAGCCTCCCATCACGAGGTTGCTCCCGGACAGCACGAGATTGATTTTAAATACGGCTGCGCCGTGGCTACCGCGGATAAGATCGCCACATTTAAACACGCGGTGCGGGTTATTGCCCAAAGGCACGGGTTGCACGCCAGTTTTATGCCTAAACCGGTATTCGGGGTAAATGGTTCCGGGATGCATTGCCACCAATCCCTGTTTCGCGGGGAAGAAAACATTTTCTATGATCCCTCCACCCCGAACAAATTAAGCAGTGAGGCTATGTATTATATCGGGGGAATTTTAAAGCACGCCCGGGCCTTTGCAGCGGTAACCAATCCAACGGTTAATTCTTATAAGCGTCTGTTGCCCGGTTATGAAGCGCCGGTGTATATCGCCTGGTCGGAAAAAAACCGGAGTCCTCTGGTCCGGATCCCGGCTAAACGTGGACTAAGTACCAGGATTGAAGTGCGGAACCCAGACCCCTCCTGTAATCCTTACCTGGCTTTGGCCGTAATGCTGAAAGCGGGTCTGGACGGGATCCAAAATAAGATTTCTCCCCCGCCAGCGGTAGATAACAATTTATACGAAATGACCGAAGACGAAAGGCTGGCCAAGGGCATTGAAGCTCTGCCCGGCGACCTTTACGCGGCTCTGAAGGAATTAAGAAAAGACCAGGTCATTCAGGCGGCCTTGGGGGATCATATCTACGAACGTTTTATGGAAGCGAAGCGCCGGGAATGGGATGAGTATAATCAACAGGTCCATGTCTGGGAGATTGAGCGCTATTTGACCGTTTTCTAAGCTGCGCCGGCACAGCCAGTGTTTAATCTCAGTTGGCACCGGGCTGTCCTTAAAGGAGATGATAGCATGGAGGGCATGGAGACGGGAGCAAATCCCGGTAATACGTTGCCCGGTCCTAAAGGAGATGATCGCATGGAAGGCATGGAGGGTTACCTGGTTTTAAGCGATGGGACAATTTATCCGGGAATATCCTTCGGGGCCAAAACGGACCAAGTCCTGGAAGGGGAAGTCGTTTTTAATACCAGTTTGACTGGTTTTCAGGAGTTACTGACGGATCCCTCCTATTGCGGCCAGATCGTGTGCCTGACCTACCCCCTGGTAGGCAATTATGGAATCAACGACACGGATAATGAGTCCGACCGCATCCAAGTCAAGGCTTTGGTAGTTCGCGGGGCGGCGCATAAACCAAACCATTGGCAGTTGACCCAAAGTTTGCCGGCGTTTCTGCAAGCGCAGCAGATCATTGGTCTCGAAGGCATTGATACCCGGGCTTTAACCCGGAAGATAAGGCAGCATGGAACGATGAATGGGTTAATCTGTACGGGTTATCGCAGCGAAGCCGAATTACAGGTTTTGGTGAGGCAGGCCCGGCAAACTCCCAGTTGGGAAGGCCAGGATCTCAGCGATTTGGTTTCTACGCGTAATCCTTATGTGATCCGTGGCGGCGCTGCAGTTTCCGGAGCGATCGAGGATCCTTTTATGGCGGCGGCCGACTTCATCCAACCAGTTACGGATGAGTACCGGGCGGCATTAGATGAAGCGTCCGGTTCGGGGATTCTACGGGTGGCTGTGATTGATTACGGAGTAAAAAGAAATATCTTGCGGCGTTTATTTGCGCTGGGCTGCGAAGTAGCAGTTCTCCCCAAGCATTACTCCGCGAAGCAGATTTTGGCGTTTAAGCCGGATGGGATTTTGTTATCGAACGGACCCGGTGACCCGAAGCAGGTCGCGGGCGCGCAGGAAACAGTGCAAGCCTTGATGCAGCGGGGCATTCCGCTGCTGGGAATTTGTCTGGGACACCAGATCCTGGCTTTGGCTCTGGGCGGGGATACCGTCAAACTAAAGTTTGGCCACCGGGGTGGTAACCACCCGGTAAAAAAACCAGGGGAAGATAAAGTTTATATCACTTCCCAGAATCATGGATATGTAGTCGTAAAAGATTCTTTGCCCTCGGACGAGTTTGAAATAATCGCGGTCAATGCCAATGATGCTACCATTGAAGGGTTTAGACATAAGACCAAGCCCATTATTTCCGTGCAGTACCACCCGGAAGGTAACCCGGGACCCGACGATAC
>CAZKWP010000175.1:675-3505 GCA_964556555.1 uncultured Syntrophomonadaceae bacterium | reverse complement strand
CCCGGATGAAGTATTGTAAAAACGAAGACAGAGGCAAAGACACATACCGGACTAAGAAAAGGATTAAGAATAGAGAAAAATAAAGATAAGACAAATTACAAACCGGCAAAACCGGGATCAGTTTAATGCAAGGTAAAGTAGAGTAACTAGCACTTTAAACAGACAGGAGGTGCCCGGCGCGGCTTTATCCCTCTGGCGGCCCAAACTCGCAGCAAATTCGTCCCACTGGCTGCTGATTCAGGAGAGATAAAACCAGCGCCCTCAGGTATGAAGATTACTGGTAAGGTCTGGCGTTTCGGCAACGACGTCGACACGGATGCCATCATCCCCGCCCGCTACCTTAATACAGCAGACCACGCTGAATTGGCGAAACACTGTATGGAAGACGCGGATCCGGATTTCCCCAACAAAGTACAGCCGGGCGATATCATTGTGGCTGGTAAAAATTTTGGCTGCGGCAGTTCCCGGGAGCATGCCCCGATCGCGATTAAAGCAGCCAACGTCTCGTGTGTCGTAGCCCCCTCTTTTGCCCGGATTTTTTACCGCAATGCAATCAACATCGGCCTGCCGATCTTCGAATGCCCGGCCGGCACCGAAGACATCGCCGAAGGCACCAGCCTGGAAATTGATGTTGAATCCGGCGCAATCCGGGATTTAAGCACCGGGAAAACTTATACCGCAACCCCTTTTCCGGAATTTATGCAAAAATTAATTAACAACGGCGGACTGATTGAGTACGTGAGAGAGAAGGTGGCAAAAGATGAGTAACCAGACTTATCAGATCGCGGTTTTGCCCGGGGATGGCATTGGTGTGGAAATCGTTCCCGAGGCACTGAAAGCACTCAAAAAAATCGGTGAGATCTATAACCGGCAGTTTGCCTTTAAAGACGCCCTGATTGGCGGGGCAGCCATCGATGCGTTTGGTCAGGCTCTGCCCCAAGCGACCCTGGAACTTTGCCGGCAAAGTGACGCCGTGCTTTTAGGCGCAGTAGGCGGTCCCAAGTGGGATTTTCTGCCGGCCAAAGAACGGCCCGAAGCGGCTTCGCTTTTAGCTTTGCGTAAAGGGCTCGGTCTTTTTGCCAATCTTCGGCCGGTTGCCGTATACCCGGCGTTAGTCGGAGCCTCCACCTTAAAACCCGACATCGTGGCCGGGGTGGATTTGGTCGTTTTCCGGGAATTGACCGGCGGCTTATACTTTGGCGAAAAATCCCGGCGCCAAACCGAGACTGGAGAAGAAGCCACAGATACCCTGGTTTATTCCACCCTGGAAATCGAGCGGATCGCCCGGCTGGCGTTTGAGGCAGCGGGCAAACGCCGCAAAAAAGTAACCTCTGTGGATAAGGCCAATGTCCTGGAAAGTTCGCGGCTGTGGCGGGAAACCATAACCCGTCTGGCTGCCGAATACCCGGACATTGAACTGGAGCATATGTACGTGGACAATTGCGCCATGCAGTTGATCCGTTATCCGAAACAGTTTGACGTTATCGTTACGGAAAACATGTTTGGCGACATTCTTACCGATGAGGCTGCCATGCTCACCGGCTCGATCGGGATGCTGGCTTCCGCCAGTCTGGGCGGAAAAGTCGCCCTGTACGAACCGTCTCACGGGTCGGCGCCGGACATCGCCGGCCAGCAAAAAGCCAACCCCCTGGCCACCATCTTATCGGTTGCCATGATGCTCCGCTACTCCTTTAACCTGAACGCGGAGGCCCAGGCGATCGAGCAGGCCGTTGTAGAGGTGCTGGACGAAGGCTACCGCACCCTGGATCTTATGGAACCCGGCCTGAAGGCCGTCAATACGACAGAAATGGGCGACTTGGTCGTGCAAAGGCTCCGGTAAACTTTAATACAGTAAACTTAGAAAACGGGTATAGCGTATCAATTCGGTGCTATCTGCCCCCGGCATAAACTTTTAATAGGGTCAGCTTAGACTAAAGTCAACTTGGAATAAAGTCAACTTCAAATAAAAAGGACTATGGCGGGTATTAACAGCCGAATTAATTACCAAAGCCATAGTCCTTTTATTATTGTTATTTTGATTTTAATATTTTGATTTTAAAATTATTTATTAATCGTCAAATTATTTAATTGTGAAATTAATCATTTGTCCACTCAGTGGACAAGGGGAATTAATTTTAGACACACTGATTATCTCCGTTTTCCATTTTTAGGCAGCGCCAGGCCTGGATTAAGGTCTTGGACTAAGGTCTTGATTCAAGGCCTTGTCAAGGCCTTGTCTAAGGCAAAGATCAATTTTAACGCCGTAAAAACAGCCAAGCCCCGCTGCTTATTTGTCCGAACCGGTTCCCGCTTCCCTTTTCATAAGAGCGTAGTTTACGCTGTCCATCAAAGCCTGGAATGAAGCCTCAATTATGTTTTCCGAAACCCCCACCGTGCTCCAGGTGTTTTCCGTATCCGAGGTTTCAATTAAAACCCGCACCCGGGCGCCAGTTCCGCTTTTCTCGTCCAGCACGCGCACTTTATAGTCGGTTAACCGCATTTCCTGGATGGAAGGATAAATCTGCCCTAAAGCCTTCCGCAAGGCATTATCCAGGGCGTTAACCGGGCCGTTGCCCTCCGCTGCCGTATGCACGACAACATCGTTAACCTTAACTTTAATAACCGCCTCTGCGACAAAATTCAATCCGTCGGTTCCCACGATGATCCGCAGTTTTTCTATTTCAAAGAATTGCTCATACTTTCCAAAGGCTTGTTTGAGCAGCAGTTCCAAAGAGGCTTCCGCCCCTTCAAACTGGTACCCTTGATGCTCTAATTCTTTGATATATTCAATCGTGTTGCGTCCTTCTTCGGCTCCATACCGGTGGGGGTC
>CAZKWP010000175.1:0-665 GCA_964556555.1 uncultured Syntrophomonadaceae bacterium | reverse complement strand
CGGTGATTTCTTCCGGGTTTAAACCAAACTCCTGTGCCTTAAAGAGCAGGTTGCTCACCCCGGACAACTCCGAAACCAAAACCCGCCGGCGATTGCCGACCAAGGTTGGGTCCAGGTGTTCGTAGGTTTCGCTGTTTTTTAAGATGGCGTTAACGTGAATTCCGCCTTTATGGGCAAACGCGGCGTGTCCGACAAAAGGCTGCTGCCCGTGAGGCGGCATATTAGCTATTTCCGCTACAAAATGGGACACCTCGGTTAGGCAGCGGATGTTTTGGGGTTCTAAACACGCATAGCCTAACTTCAGTTGGAGGTTTGGAATGACGGAACATAAATTAGCGTTGCCGCAGCGCTCGCCGTAGCCATTAATCGTCCCCTGCACCTGAGTGGCCCCGGCTTTTACCGCTGCCAAAGCATTCACTACGGCCAGGTCTCCGTCATTATGGGTATGAATCGCGATAGGGCAAGGGAATTGCTGCTTTACTTCCGCGACGATGCGCTCAATATCCCAGGGCATGGCTCCCCCGTTGGTATCGCAAAGGCAAAGCCAATCGGCACCGGCCGCAAAGGCGGCTCCGACGCACTCCAGGGAATAGGCTGAATTGGCCTTATACCCGTCAAAAAAGTGCTCCGCGTCAAAGATGACCTCTTTGCCCTTGCTTTTGAAA
>CAZKWP010000174.1:0-3573 GCA_964556555.1 uncultured Syntrophomonadaceae bacterium | reverse complement strand
CTAGTCAACTAAAAAGGGGTTATGCGCTTTTTCAAACCCGACGGTAGTCCCTGGCCCATGACCCGGATAAACCTCGGTATCGTCGGGTAAGACCATTAATTTCTGCTGGATCGATTCAATCAGCTGCCGGTAGGACCCGCCTGGAAAATCCGTCCGGCCAATACTGCCGTTAAACAGCGTATCGCCGACGAAGATCAGTACCTTCTCCCCCACGTCCAGTTTCAGACTGATGCCGCCGGGAGTATGCCCGGGGGTTTCGAGAACATCCAGGGTGACTGTATTCCCGACTTTGATCTGGTCCCCTTCTTTTACGGTCCGGTCCGCGGCTGGACCGGTAATCGCAAAACCCGATAACAGGGAAAGATTCCGGCCTGAACTGGTTAACATAGACGCATCAGCTGTATGGATGATTAATTCCGCCTGGCTTTCTTCTTTCAGCTTCCGATTTCCGCCAATATGATCCACGTGCCCGTGGGTGTTGATGATCTTACTCAGCTTTAAATTATGCCGGCTAAGCTCGCTTAAAATCCGGCCGGCATCACCGCCGGGATCGATCACGGCCGCCTCCAGGGTTTCTTCACAGCCAATAATGTAACAATTGGTGCCTAATGACCCTACTTCCATGCCCAGCAATATCACGCTTTCATCCTCCGTTTTAAGTATTTCGGTTTAAAACCGTCGCCGGCTGTCCAGCAGCAGCGTTACCGGTCCGTCGTTAAAAATTTCTACCAGCATTTCCGCCTGAAACTTGCCGGTCGCAACCTTTAGCCCCAGCTTCCTTAATTCCTGCACTACTTGCTCATAATAAACTTCGGCCACACCTGGTTCCGCGGCTCCGCTAAAACTGGGCCGCCTTCCTTTGCGGGCATCTCCCGCCAAGGTAAACTGCGACACTACCAAAATTTCTTTATCTATATCCAACGCCGATAAATTCATTTTGCCCTGGGAATCATCGAAGATGCGGAGGCGGGCCACTTTATCAGCGATATACTTTATATCGCCTGGATTATCATCGTTTTCTACACCTAAGAGCACGACTAAACCGGCGCCTATCTCCGCAAGCCATTGATCAGCAACCTTAACCCGCGCTTCGCGAACCCGCTGGACTACCGCGCGCAACCGACT
Source organism: uncultured Syntrophomonadaceae bacterium (assembly GCA_964556555.1). Classification (GTDB taxonomy): domain Bacteria; phylum Bacillota; class Ch66; order Ch66; family Ch109; genus CAYXHK01. The sequence goes on along the minus strand of CAZKWP010000174.1, from coordinate 2,448 downwards.
CTCACCTCTTCCTAGCCCTGGGAAGGCACTACCCGGCGAACCTCGGTGATCCCATTGACCTTCTTGATTTTTTGTAAGATACTCTGCAACTGCTCTACATTATTGATTTCCAGAGTTAAATTGATGGTTGCCTGCTTTTGCTTGTTGGCGCGGGCATAGACCGAGATTATCGGGATTCGGGAATCGGCAATCGTGTTCATCACGTCCGTAGTCAAGCGGGAACGATCTAAGGCCTTAACCTCCACCTCCACCTGGTAACCCGGCTGACTCTCTACATCCCAGGCAACTTCGATAATACGCTCTGGTTCATTGCGCCGGTAACCGGCCAGATTCGGGCAGTCTGCCCGGTGAATCGAAACCCCGCGGCCCCGGGTAATGTAACCGGCGATAACGTCCCCCGGCAACGGATTACAGCAGTGCGAAAACTTAACCGCCATATTATCCAAGCCTAGAACCCGCACCCCCGCCTTTCTCTTTTCCTTTCCCGCGCGGGGACGGGCTTCCAAAAGAGCGTTGACTTGCTCCTCTTCGCCCAGGGACGCCTTCCGTTCCTTCTGAAAATCCTCTTTTAGTTTCCCAATAACCTGCAAAGCCGAAAGGGTACCTACGCCCACTGCGGCGTATAACTCCTCAACTGACAAAAAATTAAACCTTTTGGAGGCCTCCTGAAGTTTCTCCGCCCGCACCCAATCCGCCAGCTCCGAACCCTGCTTTTTGATTTCCCGCTCTAAAATTTCACGGCCGCGCACGATGTTTTCTTCGCGCTGTTCCTTTTTAAACCACGTCCTGATCCTTGATTTGGCCTGGGTGGTTTTAACGATCTTTAACCAGTCGCGGCTTGGTCCCGACTGCTTCGAGGTGATAATTTCAACAATATCACCGTTACCCAGCCGATAGTCAATCGGCACCATTCGGCCGTTCACCCGGGCGCCGACGCACCGATGGCCCACCTCGCTGTGCACCCGGTAAGCGAAATCAATCGGGATCGCCCCGGCCGGCAATTCAATCACATCCCCCTTTGGGGTAAACACGAAAACCGTATCGGAAAACAGATCTATCTTTAAAGATTCCATGAACTCATGGGCATCCCTCAGCTCCAACTGCCACTCTAAAAGCTGCCGCAGCCAGGACACTTTTTTATCCATGTCTTTATCCAGTTTTCCGCCTTCTTTATAAAGCCAATGCGCCGCAATCCCGTACTCTGCGGTCCGGTGCATGTCCCAGGTCCGGATTTGGATTTCAAAAGGCTCTCCCCGGGGACCGATTACCGTAGTGTGCAATGACTGATACATGTTTGGTTTGGGCATGGCAATATAGTCTTTAAAACGACCCGGCAAAGGCTTCCAAAGCGTATGGACAATGCCCAGGGTGCCATAGCAGTCTTTAATTGAGTCGACAATAATACGAATCGCCATCAGGTCAAAGATTTCACTTAGGTCCTTATTCTGCTTCATCATCTTATTATAAATGCTGTAGAAGTTTTTGGGCCGCCCAGACAGATCGGCTTTGACTCCTATCGCCGAAAGCTGGGATTTTAGCCTTTCAATCACCTGATTGACCTGTTCTTCCCGCTCCTGTCGCCGTACCGCAATCCGTTCAACCAGTTCGTAATACCTTTCCGGCTCCAGATAACGCAGGGAGAGGTCTTCCAATTCCCATTTCAAGTGAAAAATACCCAGGCGATGGGCGAGCGGCGCGTAAATCTCCAAGGTCTCCTGGGCGATTCTTTTTTGTTTTTCCGGGGAATGGTGTTTTAGGGTCTGCATATTATGCAAACGGTCGGCCAGTTTAATTAAAATCACCCGGATATCTTTAGCCATCGCTAAAAACATCTTCCGTAAGTTTTCTGCCTGCTGTTCTTCCTTGGATTTGTACTCCAGCTTGCCAAGCTTGGTTACCCCGTCGACCAGCTGACTGACTTCGGTGCCAAATTTTTGTTCCAGCTCGGCCATGGTTATTTTGGTGTCTTCCAGAACGTCATGTAAGAGACCCGCCGAAATGGTCGAGACATCCAGTTCCAATTCCGCCAAGGTGTAGGCCACCCGCAGCGGATGCACGATATAGGGTTCACCAGAATTACGCAGCTGCCCTTGGTGGGCTTCCCGGGCAAAAAGATACGCTTCCTGAATCATATCTATATCTTTTCCGTCATAATAGCTTTTTACTTTTTCCAGGAGTTTGGTGATCCGCTGCATCCTTTTGCCCCCTCTCCGCCGTTATCCAAAGGCCAGTTTCGCGTGTTTAAGTTTCCTGAAACGGTCTGGAATTATCCTACATAATATGTCAGACTATCAGTTATTGTCAATATTAACCCGAAAATCGGCGATTTCTATCTCGAACGATTCCCGCCCCTGCCAAACATTTCTTTTGATCTTTCCTATTATATCCAACAGTCGGGGCTGTCCTAACCCTTCATATTTTTTAAACAGGCCCCAGCCTTTAAAAACG
>CAZKWP010000173.1:0-3594 GCA_964556555.1 uncultured Syntrophomonadaceae bacterium | reverse complement strand
TCGGGACAAGTGAGTCTGACAAGGTTCTCAGCGGCCGGATTACAGCCCGGGATGCAGAAGGCCGTCCCACGAAAATGGAATATGGTTGGCCAGCCCTCAAAGGCGAAGGAGAAATCTGGAAACAATTCATTTACTCAAAACCGGTAGGAAAAACAGGGCTTCCCAACATCATCGTCAATGAAATGAAATACATCCTCCCCTCGGGAGCGAGTCATACTTTCTACATTACAAATATTTTGGTGGATATGGATATTGGAAAGGCGCCTCTTGAGGGTGCGGGGTATTCTCCCGGTATGTTTTTGCTGGCCGAGGGTACCAACACTCCGGATCCGATTGTGCTGCACCAAGCTAACCAGGAAACTTTTGTTGTAGATGATTCAAGCCTTACGCCGCTTCCGGAGGAGAATAAACCCTGGGAATCTACTTCTTACAAGTGGTTGGGACTAGCGCTTGTCTGTGCGATTCTTATAACTCCTTTTCTCTGGAAATTTAAAACAAAATTTTTCAGTGAAAAATAATTATCCTGAAAAAACAAAATTATGGTGTCGCTTGCCTGGCTTGATCGTCTGGATGCACGGCAGAGCGTCTTTATCGGGTCGATTATCCTTTTTTTTCTGGCGGGGCCTTTCTGGCACATGCTGTGCAGAAAGACAACATCTTCATTGAAAAACACTTACAAAGAAAAAATCGCACGCCACAATTTTTCAAAAAAACATTGACTTATTTGACAAATTTTTTTATCCTGCACATGGATGGTGGAAGATGAATAGGAAAGTAAAAATTTTAGAAGGACTACTAATAGGTATATTAGCGATCACAAAAACTGGAGCAGGCGCCACAAATAATGTAGCCGCACCCGCTGCCGCTGCGCCTACAGTAGATTCACAGGACTACGATGTCAAGCGTTTCCTGGAGGAGGCACCGCCTTTACGAAAGATCATTTACGGACTTGATATTCAGTATTATAGAGATGTCAATGAACCAGATAATATTCGCCAAGCCAGGAAAGGATTTGTCTGTTATGAGGGAGCTTTTCAACCCGAGACATTTTACCTGCGGACAATTGGAACCGGCCGAAACACTCGTATAAAACAAACCATAATTTTGCAGGGCAAAATAAAGAAAAGCCCCAGTCAGGCCCAGGAGGGACAGGGCCCTCCACGGGAGCCGGTCCGGTTGGCTTTGTTGGTGTGCTTGATTATGTGTTTGGTTTTGGGCTTGGTTTTGGGCTTGGTTTTGGGCTTGGTTTTGGGCTTCCAGGCGTTTTCGTGCGCGGCTCCGCTCCCGATGGAAAAAGGGATATAAAACCAGACTGGCCAGTCCAAAACGTAAAAACGCTAAGGTAGCCGGCGGCACCTGATTCATGGTTACCTTGGTGGAAACGTATGTGGAACTCCAGATCAATACCGCGCCCAGCAGAGCCAGCAGCGCGCGTTGGCGGTTGTTTTTAAACATGTTTAAAGTTCACCTGTTTCTATTTATTTTACGATTTATTCAACTTCATAATTTATGTCTGCTGCCCGCTGTTTTCTAAGTTTCTGGTTTCGTTGGACTTGGGCTCATTATTGGTTTGCTTCAATTACTCTTTTCTTTATCACTGTCACTAATTAATTATAGGGATATTAATCTTTAAACCTACCTGAATGTTTCTGGGATTGTTAATAATTCCCTGATTGGCTTCCAAGATTTCGACCCATCTGTCCGGATCTTTATAAAACGCTCGGGCAATTTTACTTAATGTATCTCCGGGTTTTACATAGTAAGGAAGCGTGGTCGGTTCTTTCTTGATTACAACCTGGTCTAAGTTAAAAATCACCAGGCTTGCCCATTGTCTCCCTGCCTCTGCCAGTAACGATTTATGGGTTTGACTCGGGACTTCTCCCGCAACCGTAATCGCATTATTACCACCATTTACGTTGACCAGTACCGCTTCCAATCCGGGATACTGGACAATGTTTTCGTAATATACATTGGCAACCTGTTCGATTGGTATCGGTCTCGGATTTTGCTTTTTGAATAAAAAAACGTTTAAGAAGGATAGTGCCGCAACAATAGATAAAACGATGAGTGCGGATAAAATTATGACTGGTGCTTTTGATTTTGGCACTGGTTTTTCTGTTTTAAATTTCGAATCGAGTTCCCGCCGTGCCTTCCGGCGCAATTCATTTAAGGTGAAATTACGTCTATCCGGATCAATTAATTCACATTGTTCAATTACTTGCGCATATTGTTCATTGTTAAAAAATACTTTCGCAAGCATTTCACGTGCTTCAAGGTTTGTTCCATCCGACAAAGCAATACTTGCGAATAAAAATTCAATTGCTTCTCTTTCATGGCCACTGGCTGCCAATTCCTTGGCCTTTACAAAACAGTCATTTGCCATGGACGAATCTGAATCGTTTGTATGCATAATGATCCCACCTTCTATATGCATATTAATTCATCAACCGTATCGCCCTTATTGCGGAGAGAGCATGGCAATCTATGCTGGACACTATTAACTTGGCAAGTTTTACAACAATTTAATTACTAATTCTCCAAGGTTTAACAAGTTCCTCCTCTAAATGATTTATTTTGTATAGACTTATAACCGAATTCTTTGCTGAAAATAGATATGCCCACCGGTGGTGGGTTTATCTAAGCGGATACTCTGACAGCTTTACAAAACGGAATCCCCGCTTTTTTAATTCGGGGATGGCCAGTTTTAATCCTTCCGCAGTTTCCTTTTCCGGATGGTTCATATGGCCGATAACGATCGATCCCGGCTCAGCCTTAAGGAGAGCCTGTTTTACCTGCTCCTTTGAGTAGGTAGCCCCGGCATCCCCAAGAATACTAAAAGCCACTACCTCCTCACCCAAATCATTAGCGATTTTGACCCCGATTTCATCACAATAGGCCGTTCCGGGACGGAAGAACTTCGGTTTATTACCCGTTAACTCCGTAATCTTTCGGTCATTCAGGGATACTTCATCAATTACGGCCTGAACACTTTCGGTGCCTTTGATTCCGTAGGCTGACCGGCCGTTTACTGATAACGGTTTATGTTCGTAACCGTGATTTGCGATCTCAAACAGCGGATTTTGGGACAGCATTAAAAAAGTTTCTGGGTTTGCATCGATCCAACGGCTGTTAATAAACAGGGTTGCTGAAACGTTTTCAGCAGTCAGGTATTCAATCAGTTCCTGATCATAGCCGCTGCTGTCCGGACCGCCGCAAGCATCAAGAGTCAGGGCGATGGCCGAATCATTCGTGTCGAGTCGCGTCTTTACTCCCGAAACCGTTTCTCCCCATTGTTGGGGTGTTGTCTGATAGACATTATCGGGAGTTAGTTGTCCGGGGGAATTGTCTATAGATGTGTTGTCTATGGAAGTATTGTCTTTGTACGAAATTTCTTCTAGTTTCAGGGATGTGCCAGATTTATCTTCCAGGTTTTTTACCGGCTGCTGCTGACAGCCGGCCTCAAATACAGCAAGCCCAAGCATCAATAAAAAAATGAGGAATACTGAAATGGAAGGACTTGATCGTCTCGAAACTTTTTTATTAACTCAAGTTTCGCAGTTTAAAACAGGCATCAAAGCCCTAATATATGCTGGC
>CAZKWP010000172.1:0-3597 GCA_964556555.1 uncultured Syntrophomonadaceae bacterium | reverse complement strand
AAAGGCGCTCCGACTTGTCTATGGAGAGCGTGCCGACCAGTACCGGCTTCCCGGCGGCATAGAGTTCTTCTATCTCTTTGACGACTGCCCTGAACTTCTCCTTTTCCGTACGGTAGACCACGTCGGGGTAGTTTGTCCTGATAAGCTCCCGGTTTGTGGGGATAACTATCACGTCCAGGTTGTAGGTCTTCCGGAACTCGGCAGCCTCGGTGTCGGCCGTTCCGGTCATGCCCGCAAGCTTCTTGTACATCCGAAAGTAGTTCTGAAAGGTAATGGTGGCCAGGGTCTGGGATTCCCGCTCAATCTTAACCCCTTCTTTGGCCTCGATCGCCTGGTGCAGTCCCTCGCTGTACCGCCGGCCAAACATCAGCCGGCCGGTAAATTCATCCACAATAATGACTTGCCCGTCTTTAACCACATAGTCCCGGTCCCGTTTCATCAGGGCGTGCGCCCGCAATCCCTGATTAACGTGGTGGACAATCTCCATGTGATCGCCTTCAAACAGCTGGTCAATGCCGAGACTCCGTTCGACGCGCTGCATCCCCTCTTCCGTCAGGGTAACGACGTTGGCCTTTTCATCTACGTGGTAATCCGCCTCTTTGTTCAGCCGCGGAATAATCTTGGCAATCGTAAAATAAAGATCCGTCGGTTTGTCCGCTTCGCCGGAAATGATCAGCGGCGTGCGGGCTTCATCGATCAGGATCGAATCGACTTCGTCAACAATGACGTAGTTTAAGTCGCGCTGCACCAACTGCTGGAGTTGAATCGCCATGTTGTCCCGCAAATAATCAAAGCCAAACTCATTGTTGGTGCCGTAAGTAATGTCCGCGGCATAAGCCTCTTGACGCTGCCGGTAGTTTAGGCCGTGCACAATCAGACCGACGGATAAACCCAGGAACTCGTAGAGTTTACCCATCCATTCGCTGTCGCGGCGGGCCAGATAATCATTCACGGTGATTACGTGCACGCCCTGGCCGGTCAAAGCGTTTAAATATACCGGCAGGGTGGCCACCAGGGTTTTCCCTTCGCCAGTCTTCATTTCCGCAATCCGGCCCTGGTGGAGCACGATTCCGCCCATCAGTTGGACGTCAAAGTGCCGCATTCCCAGCACCCGCCGGGAAGCCTCCCGCGCCACCGCAAAAGCTTCCGGCAGCAAATCGTCCAATTCTTCCCCTTTAGCCAGGCGCTCCTTAAACTCCCCGGTCTTGGCCTTAAGCATGGCGTCACTGAGTTGCATCAGCTCAGGTTCCAACTGATTGATTTGCGCAACGGTTTTGCTCATGCGCTTGACCTCACGGGCGTTATCGTCCAGCAAATTTTTTATAAATTTAAGCACAAGACTCACCTTTCCATTCCATAAGAAGACGAGGAACCGGCTCGGTTCCTCATCCTAACATTGTTCCTCTTAAATTTTAGCATCAAAGCATTGCTATGGCAATAAGGCGCTGAGTCCAGCTAAGGTCGGGATAAAACCCGGTATCGTTTATTCGAAATAGGGATCAATCAAACCATAATTTCCGTCCTTCCGACGGTAAACCACATTAACATCTTCCGTTTCCGCATTCGTAAAAACGAAGAAACTGTGTCCCAGCAGATTCATCTGCATCACTGCTTCGTCTACAGCCATCGGTTTAACCGTAAACCGTTTGGTTCGGACAATCTGGGGTCCTTCTTCCGTTTCCGCTGCCGAGATTATCGGCTCTGCCGGCAGGGACTTGCTCGGCACCGGCTGATTTTTCGGGCGGCGATCCAGTAGTTTAGTCTTATATTTTTCCAGTTGTTTTTCCAGTTTATCGACTACCAGATCTATAGAGGAGTACATGTCACCAGTTTCTTCCTCGCCTCGCAGGATCATGCCGTTAATTGGGATCGTCACCTCAACCACATGATTTTCTCGCTCAACGAATAAGGTTACCTGTGCCTCGTCAAGTTCAAAATACTTCTCCAGCTTACCCAGCCGTTTCGTTACGTAATCCCTTAAGGCATCAGTTACTTCGATGTTTTTGCCTCTAACCATAATCCGCATAACACTACCCCCTCTCTATATAGTAATATTCCCGAAAAAAATGAAAAATCCTGCTAATTGGGGAGTCGAAAAAGCCAACATTATCTAACCGAAAACCAGCAAAAATACCCGCTAAGCTGTGTATAATGTGTATAAGTCTGTTAATAAGCTAAATAATAGGGCATTTCCCTGTGGAAAAGAAAAAATATGCTGTCACAACTTACCAAATGATGTCGAATTATCCCATTTGCGTTATTTTTTAATCGCACTCTCATTCCGGCCTACCGGTTCGTCCAAAATAGCGTGTTCGATATTCAGAGGCTGCCCCTCCACGGTCATCTTTACCTGCTTAACAAAATTAAATTCCGTTAAGGTGTTGACGATTGAGTTAATGGTCATAGCTTCCCCCGCGGCTCCGTGCCAGTGTTTGGAATGCATTTCCTCCGAAAAATCCACGTTGGCGATGCTGTCTTTAAGACTGACCGATTTTACTTTGACTTCCGCCGGGATCGTCCGGTAAAGTCCCGGGCGCTGGGGTCCCTTAATCAATTCCTCCAGCACCTTTTTGATTAAATCCGCTTGACTGATATTCGCGGGTACTTTAAGTTGCCGGGTTTCCGCGCTTACGGTGGCAGCGTCGTTATTTCCAAAGTACAGGAGCACCGGCTTGGTTATTTCCCCAGCTAGCCCGGCCGGGGAATCATTCGCCAAGGGTTCAATAAAGCCGCGGGGTTCTCCGCTCGGGCCAATGTATTCCTGACCCTCCACCAGAATTTTCACCCGTTTGATGTCGCCAAACTGCGTCACCGTGTTTACTACCGAGCCAATCCCGATTATTTCAGCCACACTGCCGGCAAACTTATTAAAATCCTGATTGAAATCAACGATTAAATCCTCGTTTTGTTTAATGGTTCCGTAAACCTTAGCCTCCGCCGGAATGTTTCGGCGCAAGCCCGCGGTCTGGGGCCCCTTCAGCAGTTCTTCCAGCATCAGCTTATACCGGTCGGTCCCGGGTGCATAAGTTATCTGACGTTCTTCGCTTACCATTTTTTCATTGCCTTCGTCACCGTAAAAAAGTTTAATGAATTCGGTAGTCAGATTGTTCGTCGGCGGATTCGGCTCTGGATTTTGCGGTTTGTTAAAATACGAACAACCCGGGATAATCCCCAGACAGAATACTGCCACCAGTAACCAGGTTAAGCGCTTTTTCATTTAAAGCCCTCCTTATTCCATCGACTGATCGGTTCGAGGCCTTCCCAACTGACGGGCGATGCCAATCAATAATCTGGATTAGCTTAATTGTGCCCCAATCATTGATAAATGAAACCGGCTCCGCCTTAATTTATCAGGAAATCGGCAGCTTCGGCAAAGCGGTTTTCTATCCACCAAATCGCCCAATCCTGTCGGACAAGTTCCCCAAAAATCACGCTTTCGGGAATCGTCTGACCCCGGATTAATTCCAGTACGTTAAGGTAATCCAGGTTCGTTTCGCTGGTATCTTTCGCATATCGTTTAACAATTTCCTCCAGCAGGTCCATTAAAATCCTAATCCGAATATTTTCCGCCACCGCTACTTGTTCCTTTGAGCCCTG
>CAZKWP010000171.1:0-3601 GCA_964556555.1 uncultured Syntrophomonadaceae bacterium | reverse complement strand
TATCGTCCTGGGTTTCTTGACCGTTGTTACTTTTTTGTCGATTACCAATCTTTCAATTGTCGAGCTGTTTAAAAGCGCCCTTAATACTTTGGCGGTTTTCGGGAATGGGATCAAGGAGAGTCTGAAGCAATTTTTATTCGTTCCGGTCGAGGAAGAAGAAGAAGAAAGTAAAGCAATAACGGGGAAAATCGGCCAAAACCCGGCTGCCGGTGAGTTGAAGCAGCGGCCGGTTTTAGAATCGCTGGCCGATGAACTCGCGGCTGAGGGAAATTGGGCCGCGTCTAACCGGACTGGATCTAGCCCGTCTAACGTCAGGGCTCTCGATTTTGAGCTGGCCAACGAAGCGGGAAACGCACATCCGTACGGAGAACCCCAGTTGAATCTGGAACGATTTTCCCAGCTTGCCCTGGATAAAAACCTGGATTTTGGCGGGGAATCCGATGAGGGGATCGTATTTCCCACTGCGGAAGGATTTATTCTGCCTCCCCTGGATTTACTAAAACCAATTGCCAAAGATAAAGGCAGCCGGCTGCAGAAAGGCATTCAGGAAAACACCAGAATTTTGGAAGAAACCCTGGAGAATTTTGGGGTGAAAGTCCAGGTATCGGAGGTAAGTCAAGGCCCCGCTATAACCCGTTACGAAATCCAGCCGGCTCCAGGTATAAAAGTAAGTAAAATTATGGGATTGGCTGACGATATTGCTTTAAGCATGGCCGCGCAGCAGGTGCGGATTGAGGCGCCTATCCCCGGTAAATCCGCGATTGGCATTGAGGTGCCCAATCAGGAAATCTCGTTGGTCCATTTGCGCGAGGTATTAGAGAGCGAAGAATTTAAGAACAGCAGCTCCCGGCTTACCGTGGCCTTTGGCAAGGATATTGCCGGCCGAGCCGTGGTGGGGGATTTAACCAAAATGCCGCATCTTTTAATTGCCGGAGCTACTGGGATGGGGAAGAGCGTCTGCCTTAATTCTTTGATCTCCAGTATCTTATTCAAGAGCAGTCCCCAAGAAGTGAAATTTTTAATGATTGACCCCAAAATGGTGGAACTGACCACTTATAACGGGATCCCGCATTTAATGACCCCCGTGGTAACCAGCCCCAAAAAAGCGGCGGTTTCGCTGCGCTGGGCTGTGGCCCAGATGGAACAGCGTTACGAAAAGTTTGCGGCCGTGGGGGCCAAAGATATTATTCGCTATAACAAAGTAAAATTGAAAGAACAGCATCTTGAAGAGGTGCTGCCTTACATCGTAATTATTATTGATGAATTGGCTGATTTGATGATGATTGCCCCGGCGGATGTCGAGGATGCGGTCTGCCGGTTGGCCCAGATGGCCCGGGCTGCCGGGATTCATTTAGTGTTGGCCACCCAAAGACCTTCCGTAGACGTTATTACGGGACTGATTAAAGCGAACATACCCTCCCGGATTGCCTTCGCGGTTTCCTCCCAGATGGATTCCCGGACGATCCTGGATGTGGGAGGCGCTGAAAAACTGGTGGGCCGCGGCGACATGTTGTACATGCCAGTCGGATTTGCCAAACCGGTCCGCGTTCAGGGAGCTTTTATCTCCGATGAGGAAGTGGAACAATTAGTCTATTTCCTCAAAAAACAGGAAAAACCCTTATTTGTCGAAGGGATAACCGAGGGTGAGTCCAACAGCCCGGAAGAACCGGAAGCAGAAGACGAACTTTATCTGGATGCAGTCCGCTTGTTTATTGAGAGCGGACAGGCTTCGATCTCGCTGCTGCAAAGGAGATTTCGGATCGGGTATACCCGGGCAGCCAGGCTGATTGATCTTATGGAAAAACGCGGCGCCGTGGGCCCTTTTGAGGGCAGTAAGCCGCGGGAGGTTTTACTGACTATCGAAGCGTATGAAAACAAGTATGGAAAGTTTTAAAAGCCGGCGGGCTGACTTGCCGGGCAGAAAACTTGTCGTCACCTTTTACCGAGTGGTATACTAAAAAGAAGGTCTGCCCGATTAGGGTTTCCGGCTTTGGGTCAAGGGTAAATTTGGTCAATCTACTGGAGCTTGAAAAAGGGGGCACAAGGCAGTGTTGCAGATTGGGGCCAGATTAAGGGAAGCTCGGGAGAAACAAAACATTTCTCTGCTGCAGGTTGAGGATGCGACGAAAATCAATAAACGCTACCTTGAGGCTTTAGAAGCAGATGAATTTCAAGAATTACCCGGCAGCGTTTATGCGGTTGGCTTCCTGAAAAACTACGCCCGCTTTTTAGAGTTCAGCCCGACTGAAATAAGCTTGATGGTTGATGGGATGAAGGAAAATATGGGTGAGAGGGTGGCTAAACCCGCAATTAAAACCAGCAATAACAGCAATAATGGCAAAACAAATGATAATGGAAAAAATGGCAAAAGAAGGACGAATTTGCCGGGACGTTCTTTTTTGCGGTGGTCGGACTGCAAGCTCTTGTTAGGCGGGGTATTAATAATCGGGGCTATATTTGCCCTTATCTCTGTTTACCAAGCTATGGAAACCAAAAAGATCTTGGATCCGACTGCTCCCGCGACGGTTTCGGAAGGGTCAGAGGAATCTCAGCCTGGAGAATACCCAGTCGGGGAAACCGTAATTAATAATCCAACCACAGAAGACTTAAACGCGAATCCAGCCGCAGTACCAGCGGCTGATCCTGCCAGTTCCGCTCCCATAAACTTAAAGCTGGTGGTAAAAAAGGATGAATGCTGGATTAGGATCGTCGCCGATTCGAAAGAGGTATTAAACGATATTTTAAAAGCGGGGGATTCCCGGGAGTTTAACGCAAAAGAGAGCATTCAGGTCCATCTAGGCAATGCGGGAGCGGTTGAGTTCTTTCAGAACGGTCAGTCGATTGGTTATCTGGGCAAATGGGGACAGACCGTTAAACAAGAATTTCGACAGTAAACTCGAATTTTTAAAGATAATAAATCAAATGATAAAGGTATGGAATTAATGTCCATTCAATACAAGGAAAACGGAATAGAAGATAAATTCAACCCAGGGTTGGGCCCGGAAAATTTGGCCGGACTGAAGGTGGGCTTAGTAAGTCTGGGCTGTTCCAAAAATTTGGTTGATTCCGAGATTATGTTGGGCCTGCTGGAAAAAGCGGGTTGTCTAATCACCGCTAAAGCAGCGGATGCCGAAGTTTTAATTATTAACACCTGTGGTTTTATTGAATCTGCGCAGCGGGAAGCAATTAATACCATTTTGGAGTTGGGGCAATATAAGGTTAACGGCTCTTGTCGGGCCTTAATCGTTACCGGGTGTCTGGTGCAAAGATTTGCGGCAGATTTAGCGAGAGAACTGCCGGAAGCGGATGCCCTTTTGGGAACCAACGAGTTTAACCAAATCGTCAGGGTCATCCAGAGAGTCCTGGAAGGTGAGAAGGTTCGGGAAGTGGGGCATCCTCTTTTTTTATACAGTGAGGTCTGGCCCCGAAAACTGGTTACGCCCCCGCATTACGCTTATATTAAAGTAGCCGAAGGTTGCGACAACTGTTGTACTTACTGCGCCATTCCCGAGATCCGTGGCCGATATCGCAGCCGATCAGTCAGTTCTATCCGCCAAGAGGCGGAAAATTTAGTGCAGCAGGGAGTAAAGGAGCTTATTCT
>CAZKWP010000170.1:0-3611 GCA_964556555.1 uncultured Syntrophomonadaceae bacterium | reverse complement strand
TGCCGAGCGGCCGCTGATAAACGCATTAGTGGCCGCCAGAAGGCGCAGAATGCACTTAGTGCATAGATATAGATTAAATCAAGCCATTTTTAAGCCTGTAAAAAACGCCTTTCAATTGTCTTGAAAAGCGTTTTCCCAAATTTAAATATGTTTAATTGATGGTTCTCCATACCCTTCGGTTGACTTAAAAAATTATTCGTCTTCCTCTGGACTGCGGTTCTTTTTTTGCTGTCGGAGCGTCTGAAAAAAGTGTTGGATAATCTTCCGGCACTCGGTGGCACACACTCCGCTTTTAACCTCAAGCTGATGGTTGGTTCCAGGAAACTGAACTAAATTGACTAACGAATCGACTGCCCCCAGCTTCGGATCCCGCACTCCGTAAACCAAGCGCTCAACCCGCGCCAAAACCAACGCGCCGGCACACATAAAGCAAGGCTCCACCGTTACGTACAAGGTGGTTCCGAGCAAACGCCAGCCGCCTGAATTGCGGGCGGCTTCCTGAATCGCCAGGATTTCAGCGTGGGCAGTGGGGTCCTGGTCGGTTTCCCGGCGGTTATATCCCCTTCCCATAATCTGTCCCGCCCGGACGACGACTGCGCCAATCGGCACCTCCCCTAACTCAGCCGCCTTCTCCGCTTCGGCTAACGCTTCCTGCATGTAAAACTCGTCCCTATCTGCCGCGTCTCGTTCATTAGACCCGGTAAAATAGGTCAAAACTCCCCACCTTCCTCCCGCTCTGCTGCCGCTTCGCTCTCAGCTTCTGCTTGTGCCTGAGACTTAGTTGGCGGGCTAGTTTCTGCTTTCGTTTCCGCTTCTGCCGCTTGCCCCTTAACTTCTGGATTCTGCTTTTCCCACCACTTACTGTGCCGCTGCCGGACGTATTCTTGATCTATTTTGCCCGTAAACATACTGGGTACCAAGGGGCGGTTGGCTTTGATCAAAAACGCCAACAGGTGCACAATGATCGATAAAAATAAAATGACCGTAAAAAGATTGTGAATCTGGGCCAGCCAAAACACGGTTCCCGGCGAGAAATAAACCCCGGGCAGGTTTTTCCATACCTTTAAAGCGCCAGTCACAATCAGGACTAAGACGGATAAAGCGGTTACGCTAAAGGCCAGCCGTTGTTCGGCTAGATATTTATCATTCTCTGGTTCCTTCGCCAAGCCAACCATCGAAGCGAAAATTTGAATCGATTCCTTAAAGTCCCCGCGGCGCGGGAGAATGTCCAGATTTTTGCTCGTTAACAGGTAGGTCACATAATAAAAACTGACAAATATCAAAATCAAAGCCGCAACATAGTGAATATTCAAGGTAATGTAAAAGTTGCTCGACCAACTTAGCCCCGGCAGTTGATCTACGAAATACCGTTTATAGATCGGCATCTGGCCAAACCCGCTAAACAGCAGGACGAAGATGGAGAGAGCGGTGACCCAGTGCGAGAAGCGCACAGCTAAATTATGTCGTTTAATCTTCATGGTCCCGGCCTCCCTTCATTATCTGGTAGGTGCTGATCGCGGCTGCCGCTACCCCTGCAATGGGAGCGATTACGAAACCACTGAGCATTTTTCCCGGTTCATCAAGCGGGTTTGTAAAATTTACAGCCAGATTCGGCTTGCCCGGGTTGCCATCATAATCTTGGGCCAGAATGGCTTGGTTGATGGCCTCAAAAGGTATTTTGGAGAGATAAAAATTAGAGGTCCCTCCGTTTTCGGCTTCGCCATAGATATAGCCTTGGTTCTCCTGAGCCCACTTACGGGCATACTGACGAAGTTCTTCTTTCTCGCCGAACCGAATTGCCTCCCGGGGGCAGGACGGGACACAGGCTGGTTTTCCGCCCTCAAGCAGCAAATCATAACACATGTCGCATTTATACATAACGCCGCCACCCGCCAAATCGGGAGCTATTTTTAAATAAAGCCCTACCCCGGCCTGCCGCTGGGGAATCTGCCAGGGGCAAACCTCCCGGCATTTGGCCCCGCCCATACAACCGTTGGGGTTGATTACTACCGGGCCTTCCGGGGTCTTATCGTTTACCCCGAAGGGGCAGAGCGTGGAACAGGGCGGATTGTCGCAGTGCATGCACTTACGCGGGACGTGCACC
Organism: uncultured Syntrophomonadaceae bacterium; assembly: GCA_964556555.1. Classification (GTDB taxonomy): domain Bacteria; phylum Bacillota; class Ch66; order Ch66; family Ch109; genus CAYXHK01. The sequence goes on along the minus strand of CAZKWP010000170.1, from coordinate 1,507 downwards.
TTGACCTGCTGCCCGTTATGCTCTACGTCCAGGTGCTGTACGTAGGTCCAATTATACGGAGTAAGCCGATTGATTACGTCTCTTTTATTCGACCAATCCTCAAATTTCTTTTGCGGCCAGTAATTCTTAAGCGGCAGTTCGGGTTCCGGATAATTTGCGGCGTTTTTGGTACGGCAGGCTGCCACACAAGCTGGGATCGCCAAATCGGGGCAACCGTCACATTTAGTTAAATCATGCAGTATCGCCAAGTTGCCGGTTGAGTCCATCCGGGCCAAGGCCCGGCCCGGGCCGCTGATTATTCCCGCAGCCACCACCCCGGATACGGCGGCCCTCTTAAAAAAAGTCCTTCTGGTTAGGCTCATCCTTATACCTCCCCCCGCTCTCTCTAGCTCGGCGATTTTGATCAGAGTCGTTAGAGTCATTAGAGTCTAAGATTCTTTTAAATTTTGGTTTGCTGTTATTGTATATGTTCAGCTAGGTTTTGACAATGTCATTATAGATTTATACTCTCGGCAGTTTCCGCCATTCAAGTTATTGCCCAAAATCAAAAAGCTCGGTAATCCCGAGCTTTTTGACAAAAGTCAAATCGAGTTTGTAAAAGCACTATTGCGGTTTTTTCTGAACTGTGATACCCATGGTTCCGTCACCGTCTGCAATATAAGTCAGCGTTACCCCAATACCTTTATCGTTTTCCGCCGCATAGGTCACATTTCCTTCCGACTTCATATTGTAGACATCCTTAGTATAGGTTTTCTTGATTTCAGTCAGATAACCCTCAAAGTCTTCTTTCGACGCTTCTTCCAGAGAGATGAACAGTCCATCATTCGTCTCCACAACGGTAATGACTTTGCCGCCTTTGAATTCAGGAATGTTTTTAGCCAGGTCGGAGGTTGGCCATTCATTTTCACCGACAACCACTTTTTCGCCATCTTCACCCTTGAACGTTACTTTATCGCCATCGATGTCCACATCGCCGCCTCCGGCCTTCTCCAACGCTTTTTCCGCAATCGCCTCTCCAGCCTTTTGTTCCAATTTTTCTTTAGTCCCGCAGCCAAAAAGGGATACCGTAAACAGCACCATCAAAATAATAATGACTATCTTTTTCATCCAATCTCTCCTAACATAATGTGATTAAACCATAACCAGTCTGATATCTGCCCAGCCAGCGTCCTTCCATTATTTACTTCCAGAAAGCTGGAAAACGCTCTCTTACACATCCCCCCACTCTCGTCGTTGCTAAACAGTCAGTTCCGCCCAGAGTCATAAAACCTTTGTCGTTGTTGTTATTGTATAAGTTCAACCAAGTTTTGACAATATGTGTATTATTTATTTATTCTCCCAGCGGTTCCCGCCTATTTGATTTAAGTAATTATCAAAAAACAAAAAACCCGGTATCCCGGGCTTCGTACAAACAATTACACAAAGTAATAAAATCAATCAGTGTTGTTTATATGGCGCGCCCGGAGGGATTCGAACCCCCGACCTCCGGTTTAGGAAACCGCTGCTC
>CAZKWP010000169.1:0-3642 GCA_964556555.1 uncultured Syntrophomonadaceae bacterium | reverse complement strand
TTGCTGGATTAGGGTATAATGAAATCACCAAAAAAGCATCAGTTAAGGTCGGCTAAGGTGAAGGGAGATTTCGATGAACGATAAAAACAATTTAGCCATCCCAGAAGACCAAAGCCTGGAACAAGCTTATGAAAAGTATCAGCTCATGAAACAGGAAGTGGAGAGTTGGCAGCAAGAACGCGGTGCCTATTGGCTGAAGCAGTTTAAGCTGGCTGACAATCCTCCATATCTAGCGATTTCGGAACTACCGCTTCAAGCCGTGCTTGAACTTTGGCAAAAGATAAATCAAGCGACTGAGGTAGCAGTAGCAGACACGCTTCTCCAGGAAATATGGGAACGATTGAAAAATAGCCATGCCGTAGACGAGCTGGACCCGGAAATGTTCGCCCGTTTACAAATGGCCATAAGCGGGGTTGCCCAACTGGCTAGCGAGATGGTTAAAGAGCAAAAACTCCAAACGAAAAGCTCAAAGTCATCGGATTACCCCCAAGGTGGTTTCATTTGCCCGGTCTGCGGAGAGGTTCCCACACTAGCGATTCTGTCTCCGCCCAATGGAAACAGAGTAATGCACTGCCTCTCGTGTAACTACGAATGGCCGGTAAATCGGGTAGGGTGTTTGTTCTGTGGGAGCGAAGATGCCAAGCAGCAAATATTCTTGAAAAACGAAAAGTTTCCCGGCATAGAAATGGCAGTTTGTCAGCTCTGCGGCCAATACTTCAAAGAAATCGATGCCCGGGGAAAAGTAGTGACAGATTATCGGTGGGAAGATTTAAGGACGTTACCGTTAAATTATGCTACCGAACGCTGGTTCTCCGAGCAGGCCAAAAAGAACAACCAGATGAACTAGATAAATAACCAAAAAAAGTCAACAACTATCTAAAAGAAGACTTTTTTGAAAGCTAAGAGCACGAACCCGTTTTCGTGCTTTTTTTTTGTGGTTGAATACTTATTTATTACCTAGCCGTATAGCCCCCATCAACCAATAAGCTAATCCCCGTAACGAAAGAAGCCGCGTCGGAAGCCAGGAATAGTACACACTGGGCTACTTCATCCGGATTTCCCAGCCGACCCAACGCGTGGCGCTTGGCCAATTCCTGCTGGATTTCTTCGGACAGACCGTTCATTACCATCGGTGTTTTGATGAAGCCAGGAGAAACCGCATTAACCCGGATATTATAGGGAGCATAGTCGAGAGCCAGATTGCGGGTAAGCAGGATTACCCCGCCTTTGGCGGCATTGTAGGCTGGGGCTGCCGGAAAGCCTACATGACCAAGTATGGAGGCGTTGTTTACTATGACTCCCCTTTTTTTCGCCATCATGATGGGTAATACTGCTTTGGCCCCTAAATAAACACCCTTTAAGTTAATATTGATTACCCGATCCCACTCCGTCTCGGGCAGTTCGGCCACTGAACCTTGGGTGCCAATACCGGCATTGCTGAAAAGAATATCCACAGTTTTATAATGTTTTACTGTTTCCTCAACCATGTGCTGCACCTCAGTTCCTGAGGAAACATCAACTTTAACAAACAGCGCATCTCCGCCCAGATGTTTAATCTTCTCTACGGTCCGCATTCCCAGTTCAACATTGTAGTCGGCAACAACCACTTTAGCGCCTCGCTTGGTAAAGAGCAGAGCGGTAGCTTCCCCGATTCCGGCAGCACCTCCCGTAATAATTGCTACCCGGTCTTTAAGGATCATATTAATAATTCTCCTTTCGTATCTCTAATAAAAGTTTACTAGCCCTAGTTTTAGTTTTTGCCAGCTTTAACATACTTGTTTAAAGCGTTTCTTTTTACTGACTTAACTCTCGAAGATTAATAATCGATTATTAATTGCTGAGTAAAATACTTTAAAACTCAAAAAGCCCAAAAAGAAACTCCCCTTTTTACAGGGGAGTCCTGGTTGCCCAGTGCTTTTACCGGTCATAGACGTTCTTGTTTTTCTGTTTGCGTTTACTTCGAAAAAGCTGGTTCTCCGGAATCGGTTCTTATTTTTTAGCGATTTGACAGGGCAAGTTTTTCAAGTTCGGGGTGCCGAACTCTTTGCCTAATTCGTCAATTGAGGTCAGCATATTTAAGTTCGATTTACGCCATTCATATTGTTCGGCGGGGTTTCCTTCGGGATACCACCAGCCTAAAGCGGCGCAGACAACCTGCGGGATTACGCTGTCCGTAAGTCGGGCTATTTGTTCTATTTCCCCATTTTTGGTTTTAATGATGACGGTGTCTCCATCTTTGATCCCATAGGCGGCAGCGGTTTCCGGATGGATATCAACGAAGGGGTGGGGCTCTCTTTGCCGATATTTCTCAACCCACCTGTACGATGAAAGCAGGTAATTGGGACTTTTAGCGGTCATCAGGATCAACGGATAGGCAGGGTTTTTTTCCTGGGCCGAAACATTATACTCTGGCAGTGGTTTCAGTTTAAATTTCTCCGCTGTACTTAGTTTTAACTCCACCTTGCCTGTAGGGGTCCTAAAGCCTTTTTCTACATATGATTTAAAACGGTCGGGTCCTTTTAGATACCCTTTGGCGCAGAATTCGGCATAAGTCAGACCAGCGGGCCGGACTAAATCTTCCAAGAATTCTTCGTGGTCTTCGTGCCACAATTCTGGATCGGATACGCGTTTGCCTATTTCATTCATAATCTTCATGTCCGGCCAACATTCTCCCGGCGGGTCGACAATTTTGGGCCGGGCCAGGATCATCCCGTGGCCGATTCCGTAGTGACCAATGTCATTCATCTCGTACTGGTGGGCTACCGGGAATACTATGTCCGCCATGGAGGCGCTCGGGGTCATGAAGAGATCAGCTATGGCAATAAAATCAAGGCTCTGAAAGGCTTCATAAGTAACCCGGCTGTCCGCCCAATTTATCATCGGATTGGTACACATCCCGTAGTAACCTCTGACTGGATAGGGGACTCCTTCCAAGATCGCCTTCCGGAAAAAGGCCGGGGCAACGGTCATCAGGCGGGGGATAATCCGGTAATGGGCGCTGATCATTTCCTTGGCCTTATTGGGAACCAGTTTGGCATTTACATATTCGCCGAGTCCAGCTATTTTGGGGTCATGAGCGTTTACATTGCCGCCGGGGACTTCCAGATTGCCGGTGACGGCCATTAAGCAAACCAGGGAACGGGTATAGTCAAAAACAGTGACCGTGTGTTCTACTGAGTTGCCCCACATCAGCGTAGCCGGTTTAGCCTTTGCGTACATCCGCGCCGCTTGGCGGATCAGATCCGCGGGAACCGTGGTTATTTCCGCTGCTTTTTCCGGAGTATATTGTTTTACGTGTTCAGCCAGGTCTTCAAAGCCATAGGTGAAATTAGCGACAAACTCCTGGTCGTATAAACCTTCTTCAATAATCACATTCAAAAAGGCCAATGCCAAAGCGGGGCCGGTTCCCGGGAGCAGCTGCAGCCAAAGATCAGCCTTAGTGGCCAGCTCGGTACGGCGGGGGTCTACGACGATCAGCTTGGTTCCATATTTTTTTAGGTTTTCCAGGACTAGACCACCGATCTGTCCTTCTTCGTTCGTGTCCAGCGGGTTACTGCCCCAGGTAAGAATCAGTTCGCTTGGATTATGCAGGTCCGCGACCGGGTAAAATCCACAGGTGTGGATACCCGTCATTTCCCGGGG
>CAZKWP010000168.1:0-3705 GCA_964556555.1 uncultured Syntrophomonadaceae bacterium | reverse complement strand
AAAAAAGGTACTCTGTTTCCAGAGTACCCTTAGAGCGAAGCCAACCCTGCGATGATAAAAAGCACTCGGCCGATTCCTGTGATTGTCTTGGGCTCCATTTGTTTCACTCTGAGCCCTTCCTGATTCCTGGAAATGTTGTGGATTAATATTTGTACAATCAGTTCGGCAAACCGAAATTGTTCTGTTGCTTAATTTCACTTTTATTGACTCCTCTGTCCAGGACATCAGCCATTTATTATAGTAGAACAAAGGTGGCAAATATCCCTGCCGCGTTGCAGAGCCAGAATGGGAAATTTTGCATGGATTTACCGACAAAGAAGCCAAGCCACGCTATCTCCTCGCCCAGCGCCGCGATAATCACCTGAAGCACGAGCCTGGGGATTCTATCAAAGGACAGCATGGAACCTGTTCGCCCCAATACGTGGGTGCTGAACCCGCCGCTGAAAATCAGATCGCAGATAAAATCGAACTGCTCGGGCACGCCTTATACAGCATAACGGGATTCCGCTACAGGTTCAGCAGCGTGCAGTTCCAGCGCATCTTACCGTCCTCCCCGTGGGTGATGCCTTCCGGCAAGATAGAATTACATCAGCATACCATTTCATGTGACGGTGAAGCTTAGATCAACTTCCCGCCACAGTTATCGCAAAAACGTGCGTCGGGTGCAACCTGCGCACCGCAGTTGGTACAGAACTTATTCTGCGATGATTCAAACTCGCTGTATCCATTGGGAATATGCGCATCCGTTGCCGGAATATATCCTGTCATTTGCTGCGCGGCTTTCTTTTTCTTACTTACAATAAGAGCGGTAATAACAATAACGGCAATAATACCGGCAACCGGCAGTATGATCCACAGGTAACTCGCAACATTTGTGCCACCGTTTGCTTTGTATCCATCATCCTCAAGTATCTCCATAGGCAAAGTGATTTCCTTGGCTTTTGAAGGTATATCAAATGTTTTTACGGTTATAACACCATTATCATCAACCTCAGCCGCTTCACCCGGTCTTAATACTACTTTTTCCCCTGTGGCTTTGGAAGTTACTTCCATACTGCTTGTAAACAGATAAAATACTGATGCGCCCTCTTTTTCTTCAATTGCAAATGTAGTTCCTTTTATACCGGCGACAGCCTGGTTATGTTCAATTTCCATTTCCCCGCCGTGAATCATCTTTTGAACGTTACACCATATATTTCCAGCTAAAATCTTTATAGTTCGATAATCACTGTTATCCGGTTCCGGCATAACCAATATGGTGTTTTCGCGTATTAAGAATGTGGACATATCCGTCAGACTTAAGACAACCCCAGAGTCGGGCCAGGTTCTTATTTGATCACCGAAATAAATAATTGTATCCGGGGTCAAAATATCCCATTGGTCTTCGTATGGCTGGTCACCGCGGCGTATCGCGCATTGCCCCCAGAGATCACTGGCTCTTATTCCGCTGTCTATATAATTAGGGTCAGGCTCCTGAAGCTCTTTTTTTTCATTATGCCTATTTTCCCAAGCTGCGATTGCTGCGATTATTATTTCTTCCTTTATTTTTGCATTATACTCCTCGCGCATTTTTATGGCATTTTCCCCGCCGGTTGTATGCCATGTATACTCATAAGCGGTTTGCATAGTTTCGTTTCCACCGCTTAACCCGGTGACTATATATACTTTATCACCTTCCGAGCTGCCTTGAGGCATTTTTGCGCCCATATCGGCGCTCATTTCTTCATAGCCTGTATTGGTATCATTCTTGTAGGTTTGCAGGAAGGATTTCGTGTACTTTTCTGTAATATCGTAAAGAGAGGTGGATGTTGAAGATGATGTAAAAGGGTCTTCTGTATTTATGGGTGTAATAAACGAACCGACACTTGCCCCGAGGTGAAAACAAATCTTGCTCGAGGTTTCAGCCCATATGTACGTATGCAAAACAACCTGTTCTCCCCCGAGATAGTATTTTTCCGGAGTTGCCACATTACCGGTACTTTTGACATACTCTCCGTTGCATTCGTCATGATCTTTTCCGGAATACCATATTCCTTCATAAGTTACCTCACATCTGTAAGTATAACTGCTGCGACGGTATACCCATGATGGGCTATAACCCTCACTTTTCTCCACCTTGCTTTCATCTACCTCACTGTCGATAATATTTGTTCTCTCCCAATATCCCGTTTCTTCATCTGCATAAGTATTCAGTGGTAGTATGCAAGAAAACATTAGAATAAAAGCAACAATTGCAGATAATAATTTCTTCTTCATAAGTGTGTCTCCTCGTATAATGATTTTATCGTCCATATTTTCTGTCGAAAATGGACGGGTTGATAATGTAAACGCCCTGTAGCATAATGACCTTAGGAAGGCCATTTGAGGACTAGTTCCACGTCTCCTTGTAGATTCCGGCAGGAATGCTACAGCAAAAGTCCGTTCCCCTGGCCTTGTGATTAGCTTCGAACCGCTGGTTGTTTGTCCGTTGTCAGTGCTTCCTGTGGCAGGAGGAGATCGTGCAGCCGGCAGCGTACAGGATTCGTATGGCGAGGGTGTCGATGCGCAGGACCCCAGGGCGTTTGCTTTCAACTGACCTTCACTTTCAAAATGAAGGGAGGTGATAAACATGGAGGGCACAATTTTCATCGGCATCGATGTCAGCCAAGGCAGCAACACGGTTCACGCAATGGACTCCTCAGGCGACAAGCTCTGGAGACGGACCTACGCAAACTCTCTGTCCGGCAGCAACGAACTGGTCGGTCATCTGCTGGAAACCAGGGACACGCACCATGCGGCATTTTTTAACATCGGTCTGGAAGCCACCGGATGCTATGGAGACCTGATCTCGATGTTTCTTCGTGAAACGGACAGGATCCCATCTGGACAAAAGTCTGTACGGGTATTGAATCCCAAGCAGGTCAGCCGTTTCAAGAAATCCTACTCCGAGCTTCCGAAGACAGATGATGTGGACGCGTTCGTCATTGCTGACAGTCTCCGGTTTGGGCGTATCGGCCGGAAAGGTACGGTTATGGAAGATAAATTCCTGGCGCTGCAGAAACTTACACGTTCCAGGTTCCGGGTCGCAAAGGATCTTAGCCGGGAAAAGAACCGCTATCTGCAGACCCTGTTCCTGAAATTCTCCGTGATGGCGCAAGATTCAGCATTCTCTGACAACTTCGGCGAGACGGCCATGGATCTGGTCAATGAATTTGAAAGTGTAGACCAGATTGCTTACGCGCCTTTGGAAGAACTGGCCGAATTCCTCAATCGTCATGGCAAGAGCCACTTTGTCGATCCGGATGCCCTGGCCAGGGAAATCCAGAAGGCCGCCCGTTCTTCCTTCCGCCTTCCGAAAGCTGTTCAGGATTCTGTCAATCAGGTTCTCGGTATGCAGACCCAGACCATCCGTTTCTATGCTCAGCAACTTAAAGACTATGACAAGTTGATCGAAGCCCAAATGTCCGGCATTCCGAACACGCTTGTCTCCATCAAGGGCATCGGGCCCGTCTATGCGGCCGGGATTCTCGCCGAAATTGGCGATGTCACACGGTTCAAGGATCAGGCCGCTCTGGCGAACTTCGCAGGGCTTTCCTGGTCTCGTCATCAGTCCGGCAAGTTCGAAGCCGAACAGACCCATATAATCCATTCCGGCAACCGTTACCTGCGATATTATCTTGTAGAAGCGACAAACCATGTTCGGAAGCACGATCCCGAACTGCAGCG
>CAZKWP010000167.1:0-3780 GCA_964556555.1 uncultured Syntrophomonadaceae bacterium | reverse complement strand
GCCGCGGCTTTAAAACCAGCCGCGGAATAGGCGATCACACTCGTTTTCTTCATAAAGGTATCGACAGTTACCGGCGAATAAAACCGCGCGGTTCCGCCAGTTGGCAGGATATGGTTCGGTCCGGCAAAATAATCGCCCAGCGGCTCCGGGGAATACGGGCCGACAAAGACCGCTCCCGCGTTTTGCACTTTACCCAGCCAGGCAAAAGGATTTTCCACCAGTAGCTCTAAATGTTCCGGGGCAAAGCGATTTGCCACCGCAAAGGCCTCCTCCAGATCTGGCGTAAGGATGATTGCGCCATAATCGGCTAGAGCCTTATCCATGATTTCCCGGCGGCTAAGGGTCGCCAGCTGTCGTTCTACTTCCGCCAGCACGGCCTGGGCCAATTTCTCAGAAGGAGTGACCAGCAGGGCGGAGGCCATTAAATCATGCTCCGCCTGAGATAGCAGGTCCGCGGCCACGCAACGCGGATTCGCCGTGTCGTCGGCGATTACCAGGACCTCGCTCGGCCCGGCCAGCATATCAATATCCACTTCGCCGTAAACCATTTTTTTGGCCAAAGTCACGTAAATGTTGCCGGGTCCGCTGATTTTATCGACTTTGGGCAGGCTGAACGTGCCAAAAGCCAAGGCAGCAATCGCCTGGGCCCCGCCCACCTTGTAGATTTCCTTTACCCCGCAGGCATCTGCGGCCACCAGGGTGTAAGGGTTCATGGAACCATCCGCAGCTGGCGGCGTAACCATAGCAATTTCCTTTACCCCGGCCACCAACGCCGGCAGAGCGTTCATCAAAACTGAGGACGGATACGCGGCCGTACCTCCGGGTACGTAAATACCGACCCGACGCAGCGGCTGGGCAATCTGCCCCAAAATATTCCCCTGAGCGTCCGGCTCCATCCAGGAATGTTGTTTTTGTTTTTCGTGAAAACCCCGGATGTTTTGGATGGCCGCGTTCAAGGCATTCCAAAAATCGCCGTCAATCGCGGCATAGGCCTTTTCGATTTCCTGCTCGGAGACCCTGAAATTATCCGAATCAATTTCAGCGCGGTCAAATTTTCGGGTGTAATCAAATACCGCGACATCGCCACATTGCCGAACCCCTTCGACAATCTCCAGCACCCGCGCTTCGATTTCTTTTACGTTTGCAATCTCTTTACAGAGGACCCCCTCTACCTGCGGATCACGACAGGCCAGTATTCTCATCAGCTTCTAAGTCCTCCTTTTCCGCCACATCTTTCATCTTTTCCTGCAGGGGCTGGATAATTTCCGCTTTCATGCGGAAACTGACCCGGTTGGCAATCAGGCGGGCGGTGGCCGGAAAAATCTCATCCAGGACAACCAAGTTGTTCTCCCGCAATGTCCGGCCGGTGGAGACGATATCCACGATTAGTTCCGACAAGCCTACGCTGGGGGCTAGTTCTATATTGCCGTGCAGTTTGATTACCTCAACCTGCACCCCTTTTTCTTTAAAAAAGACTTCGGCTACCCGGGGAAATTTCGTGGCTACGCGGGCGTGGCTGTACTTTGATAAATCGCCCGGCTTGGCTGCGGCTTCCGGGGCAGCCACCACAAACCGGCAGTAGCCAAACTTCAAGTCGACCAGTTCAAAAATGTTTTTGTTGTCCTCGAAAATAGTGTCTTTGCCCACAATCCCCAAATCAGCAGCTCCGTATTCCACGAAAGTGGGAATATCGGTAGCCCGGCAAACAATGTAGCGGGTGTTGAAGTCAGCGCTATTGCTGTCTTCGTAATCAAAAACCATTTGCCGAGTTTCTTCCAGCAGTCCTTCCCAAGGCAGGCCCACCTTGCGCAGAAGCCGCACGCTGGGATCAAAGAGCTTTCCCTTGGGCAGGGCAATAGTTAAACGGTCACGAGCCACAGGAACCTCTCTCCTTTAATGCGTTAAAGTGATACTGTGTTAAATTGTACCGGATGCCCGAGGCATCGTCAACAAATAATTTTAAGTGGGGTTTTGCGCTGCCCGTTTCTTTTGTCCATCCAAGGCCAGGATCAAACGCTCCAGACCAACGGCAAACCCGGTAGCCGGGCACGGATAATCAAATTTGCCGAGCAGATTATCGTAGCGGCCGCCGCCGCAAAGCGGATAACCGAGATCCGCCGTATACCCCTCAAACACAATGCCCGTATAGTACTCGAAACCCCTGAGGATTCCAAGATCCAGCCGGACGCAGGATTCAACGCCTAATTTAACCAGGCAGTCCCAAACCTTTTCCAGATAATCCAAAGCCTGCAGCGCCCGAGGATTGGCAGTAAGCCGCCGCGCCTGATCGAGCACCTCGGGTCCGCCATAAAGATTGGATATGCCCAGGACCATTTCCTGTTTTGCGGCTGGCACCGCGTTTTGGGTCAGCAGATTTTCCAAACTGACTAAGTCCTTCTGGGCCATCGCTGCCTTTAAGGCGCGCACGGTCGGTTCCGGAAGATTGGTGTCTTCCAGGATGCCGTTTATTACCTGGATCTCGCCCAGGCAAATCTGGAAGTCCCGCAGCCCGGCCAGCTGCAGGGCCTCGACCGACAGGGAGATGACTTCGGCATCCGCCTCTGGACCGGCTAAACCGATCAGTTCCACCCCGGCCTGACCAAACTCACGCAAGCGTCCGGCCTGCGGGCTTTCATAACGAAAAACATTGGCTACGTAGAACAGACGCAGCGGCAGGGGTTGATGGCGCAAACGGGTGGCCACCAGCCGGGCAATCGGGGTAGTCATATCGGGTCTTAAAACGATGAGCCGGCCATCCCGATCGAGCAGCCGGTAGAGCTCCCCGCCAATTTCGTCACTTAGGTCTACGGCCAGCGTATCAAAATATTCTAATACCGGGGTTACTACTTCCTGGTATTCCCTCTGTTCAAAAACTTGCACCAGCCGGGCTTCCATTTCGCGCCGGCGCTTCGCCTCCCCGGGCAGCAAATCCCGGGTGCCAGCCGGAATCGGCCAGGTATTCGGGCTTTTATTGATCCCCATTACCACAGTCTCCTCCCCAAAATTTATATCTCCGGCTTCGGGGTTTCCTCCTGCAATCTTTGCAGCACTAAGCGATAACCCCCGGCCCCGTAATGCAGGAACCTTTTTACCCGGCTGATGGTGGCGGTGCTGGCCCCGGTCTGTTCCCCAATGGCGACGTAGGTTTTGTTTTCCGCTAACATTTTGGCCACTTCTAAACGCTGGGCTAGGGAACGTACCTCGCCGACGGTGCACAGATCTTCAAAAAAAAGATAGCACTCCTCTTTACTCTGCAGCGTCAAAACCGCCGCAAAAAGCTTATCTACCAGCGGGTCGCTTAGTCTTGACCCTACTTCCATCATTAAATCCCCCGCTCAAGCCAAACCGTTCCGTTTTTTAGGTTGGTCTGTTTATTTGTTGGTCTGTTGTTTATATTGATCTGTTTTTCTAGAGCAGCTTGGCATCATTGATAATCAGTTCAAACTGACAGCCCAAGGCCGCGGCGGCCCGGCGGCTGATAATCATTTTAGTTAAAAATATTTCAAAGTATTCCATCACCGAGCAGATGCTGGTGTCAATCTTCAGTTTCATCGTAATCTGTTTTTTCAGCGGGTCTACCTCCAGACAGGTATTTTCCACCGCGTAATTTACCCGGTCGCGCGGGGTAAAGGTGCCGGGATCTCTTTTGCGCACCCGGCTGCGGTGCACATTGGATTTATCGGCTAAAATCACGGCCGCAGCCACGCTGTTTACCGGATTTCCGCCGGTGTTCTCTTCATGATTCCCGATGGCCGACATGATGATTGCCATCTCTTCCGG
>CAZKWP010000166.1:0-3835 GCA_964556555.1 uncultured Syntrophomonadaceae bacterium | reverse complement strand
AATCTGACCGAAACCGTTATCGCTAAGGATGGGATTGCCGTCTTAGTTCATCCGAATAATAAAGTCAATGACCTTACAGTGGAGCAGATTAAGGGGATTTTTGAAGGGACGATCACTAACTGGAAAACAGTTGGCGGCGAGGATAAAGTCATCAATGTGGTAACGCGGGAAGAAGGGTCGGGAACCCGGGGGGCTTTTGAGGAAATCGTTTTGGGCAAAGACGGCAGGATTAAGGCCAGCGCGATCGTTCAAGGGTCAACCGGGGCAGTCAGAAGTACGGTTGCCGGGGATCCGCAGGCGATTGGTTATGGTTCGCTGGCCAGCGTTGATCAGAGCGTTAAGGCAGTCGCGGTAAATGGAATCGCTCCGTCCGCAGCAACTACTTTAAATGGAACCTACAAAATCAGCCGGCCTTTCCTGTATCTGACCAAAACTGCGCCGACCGGCGACGTTAAGCAGTTTATCGATTTCATCTTAAGTTCGGAAGGTCAGGACATAATCGAAAAAGAAGGCCTGGTTAAGGTTAAATAAGGGTATTTTTTAGATTTATTATTGCATAAAAAGAAGGCGGGGGATAATATAATTATAATTTGCCGAAATAGCGGATTATTCAGCGTCGGGTTTTGAGCCGGGAAAGGAATCCTGACCATGAAAAGAATGAATGCAATTGCTACCACTTTGTTTTGCCTGGCTTTGGCCGGGGCTTTTATGGCTTGGCCTTACCGGGGCAGTTTTCTAGGGGGATTGCTGCTTGCCGCATGCGAGGCCGCCTTGGTCGGCGCGCTGGCGGATTGGTTTGCGGTGGTAGCCCTTTTTCGGCACCCGCTGGGTTTAAAATTTATCCCGCATACCGCGATCATTCCGAACAACCGCAGTCGGATCACCGATGGGATTATTAATATTGTTGAAAAAGATTGGTTAAGCTTGGATTTCATCCAGGCAAAAATCTTTGACTATCCGCTCCTTGATCGAATGGTGGCGGCGCTCGAGACGGAAGAAGGCCGCCGGGGGCTGGACCGATGGGTCCAGTCTTTGGTAAACAACACGCTGCAGGAACTTAAACCGGAGGATGTGGCCAAATTCCTGCAGCTCTTGCTGAAAGAAAATTTGGACAAAGTTAAAATTTCCGCCCCCTTGATAGACTGGTTGGAAGTTTCAGTCAAAAACCTGTATGCGGACGAATTGATTAACCTGATCTTGAACTGGGCCACCTCGGTAACCCGCGGCGAGGAGTTTGAACGGGCTATAAAAAGAATCTTAAATCGGGCAGCGTATGATTATTCCAATCAAGGCAGTTTCCTGCGCCGGATCAGTAAAGGATTGGGGGAAAGCTTGGATATTATTGATTATGACGAAGCAGCCAAGGCTTTAGCCCATCGGATAAATTTTTATCTGTTCGAGATGAAAGAGCCGGATAACCAGTACCGTCTGAAGGTATTGGGTGAACTGAAAAAGCTGAAGATCGCCGATTCCGAGGCGGCAGCCGCCAAGTTAAGCGACCTGCTGCAGTCGGTACTGGTAAGTGAGGCTGGTTTCGCAGCTACAGCGGAGGTGGTAAGCCTTTTTAAAGCGCAGCTTTTAAACAGCCCCAACCAACCCCAGATGCTGCGCCACCTGACTGACTTGGCGGTGGAACAACTGCAGTTAATTCACCGGGATGAAGATCGCAAAGCCCAACTGGAATCCCAGCTAAAAACGGAACTGGTTAAACTGTTGGGACAGTATCATGGAGTAATTGGTAAAATCGTCCGTGAAAAATTAGAAAGCCTTGATGACAAGGGTCTGGTGCTGTCTTTAGAAGATAAGGTGGGAGACGATCTGCAGTGGATCCGCATTAACGGTACGGTGATTGGGGGGCTGGTCGGGATTCTGCAGTACCTTATCATGCGTTTAATCTGATCAGGGAATGGGGAGGATGGTTCGATAAGCAGCAGCTTCCCTTGCCTAAAGCAACCCGTTTTTATAATAGTAGTGTTATAATTATTCACGATCCCGGAGACAAGGAGTGGAGTAATGGAAAAGATAAGAGTCCGTTTTGCCCCCAGCCCCACCGGTTACCTGCATATTGGCGGGGCCAGAACGGCTTTGTTTAATTGGTTTTTCGCTCGGCAAAATCAAGGCCGATTAATACTGCGGATTGAAGATACCGACAACGAAAGACTTAAGGCAGATTCAGTCAGCCAAATTATTGAGAGCCTAAAATGGTTGGGTCTGGATTGGGATGAGGGCCCAGAAAAGGGCGGAGACTACGGGCCCTACTTTCAGTCGCAGCGCCAAGCTTACTATACTGCGGCCGCGCAAGGTTTAAGGCAAAGCGGGAAAGCCTACTACTGCTTTTGTAGCGAATCGGAGTTGGAAAGAGAGCGGGAGCAGCAGCGCCAAGCGGGTGTTTCGATACGTTACAGCGGTAGATGCCGTTATTTGTCAGAGCCGGAGATTCAGAAGCGCTTGACGGAAGGAATTAAACCGGTTACCCGAATCAAATTGCCGGATTCCGGTTCAATAGTGGTTCAGGATCTCATCCGGGGAGCGGTCCGCTTTAAGTTTGAACAATTGGATGATTTTATCATCTTGAAGTCAAACCAGCTGCCTACCTATAATTTTGCCTGCGTGGTTGACGATCACGCCATGCAAATTAGTCATGTGATCCGAGCGGAGGAACACTTGTCAAATACCCCGAAACAACAGTTTATTTACGAAGCCTTGGGTTACGAAATCCCCGCCTTTGCCCACTTGTCTATGATTTTGGCTCCGGACCGCAGCAAATTAAGCAAACGGCATGGGGCGACTTCGGTCAGTGAATTTAAAGATTTAGGCATACTTCCCGAGGCCATAGTTAATTATCTGACGCTTTTGGGGTGGTCTCCGGCGGACGAGTCGAGCGAGATGTTTTCTCCGGAGCAAACCGTGCGCGCGTTTTCCCTGGATAAGGTTTCTAAAACCGCGGCGGTATATGATACGCAAAAGTTAATTTGGCTAAATGGCCAGTATATCAAGCAGTATGATCTAGAGAAACTGGCGGTGCAGGCCCGGCCCTTTTTTATTGACGCCGGCCTGATTACCCGACTGGAAGCAGAGCAAGACCAGGCTTATATCTTAGCGGTTATCAGGCTGGTTCGAGAAAGGGTCCGTACTTTACCCGAACTCGCCGAAGCTTGTCGGTACTTTTTTGAAGAGATAAAGAATTATGAAGAAAAGGGCCTCCAGAAATATTTTCAGTCAGCCGAGACAGCAATTTTATTGGCTAAAGGCAAAGAGTGCCTGGCTAAAATTACGGATTTCAATGTGGAAAATACCGAGAAAGCCTATCGAGATTTGATAGAGGAATTACAGATTAAGGGGGGGCAGATTATTCATCCGACTAGGCTGGCCTTAACCGGCCGAACCGCCAGCCCCGGCTTATTCGAGGTAATGGCTTTATTAGGGAAACCAAAGTGTCTGACACGCCTGGAACAGGCAATTGGCTTTATTAATCGGGCTAAAATAGTCGGACGATAAACCAGCAGGAAATTTAGGGGCTTGTTTTTAGGGTTATAATTAGGTATAATATTTTCGTTGCTCTTTGCGGAATTAAGCCGTTACTGGCTTTTTACGGAAAATAACCGTAAACTATTAGCCAGGTTCCTTTCTCGAATTTTAAACTGTTTATCCCGAGTCAAATTTGGCCCCATGGTCAAGAGGCCTAAGACGCTGCCCTCTCACGGCGGAAACAGGGGTTCGAATCCCCTTGGGGCTACCAATTAAAACAGCCGGATCACCTTCCCTAAATGGAAGGTGATCTTTTTTCTCGTGCGCCACGCATGGCGATTAACTTGACGGTGAAAGTCCGTTATGG
>CAZKWP010000165.1:0-3836 GCA_964556555.1 uncultured Syntrophomonadaceae bacterium | reverse complement strand
ATCCATAACACTCACCTCTTTAAATATAACCTTAGATAATTATATATTACAAAGATGGTATATTCATCCCAGTTTTAAATACATTTGTAAAACAATCCTGTTATGAAATATATTCTGTATGCCGCTTGTCTTTAGAGCATAGACCAGAGGACATACTTCTTCCAGAGGAGTAGCCAATGAATATAAATGAGAAATCTGCAATTTTGCCCATTATACTTGATAAATGCAATAAAAAAACATAATTTTGAAATGTCATAAATCCTGTCTGTTGTAAACTTAATTAAATCACTCCCACTCTTTTTCTGTTTCTTAATACACCCTATAATACATTGATTTTCATCTAAAAACAAGCCTTTTCATCTATATTTTATCTGTATTATCCTGGCTATTCGTTTTTTCGTTGCAAAAAAAGTTGCAATTATTTTTTAGCAAGAATAGCAAGTGGTTTGCAGGTTGATTAAAAAACAATTCGCTTTTACTCGGTTTCCTATTTAACTCCCATGTTTGTATATAGGGTTCCAATAACATTTAATTGTTATTAGAATTATGTTGCATAAAATATACAACAAAGATACAACATCTGTTAGAATAAAATTAACGGTGAATGAAGTGAATAAAATTTCAGTTGTTGAGGATACTGATTTGCGCCGATTATTTCAAGCAACACGAGTTAACATTTCCGCAACGATAGGAAAAAGCGCCGCATTTCTGCGACGCGCCTTACTCTGTCGAGAGTTTATTCAGGGATCAACACATCTCCACCGGAGATTGTTGCTTTTAATGCCGAAATTGCACCTGCAATGATATTGCCATTCCCCTCGTTTATTTTACCTTCATAGGAAATCTGTACCGTATCGCCAACTTTGACGACTCCGTGAGCTACATAACGAGAGATGCGCAAGTCATTAAGCAGAACCTTATAGGTGATACCATCCGCCGGATCATTGCACAGAATAGAATCATCCACCAAGATATATTCTTCTGTGATTTCAACGATTGTGCCGGCTACCGAGTTTCTATACGGCTCATACTCCGCTTTAGTGGAATTCTCTTTCGAATACTTGATAATCTTACCTGCCGCATCCTCGCCGATATTGAAAAGATACTGCCAACTAAATGCGTTAGTCCACAAATAACCATCTTCTGTCACATACATAGCTACCTTGTAGATTCCAAGAGCATCCGAAGTGATTGTGAAGCTGAGGTAATTTCTGTCACCGACCGTCCAAGTCTGATCCTCTACAAAAGCAGCACTCTTGCAATCGGAAAGAACTTCCCATATATAATTGTCACTATTCAATATATAATGCTTGCCGCTGGGCGTGTTATCGTTTTCCGAAAAACGGCTTAGTTCCACAACACTCGATAGATTTACAGTTTCCATAAGCTCTCCAAGAGTGTCCGGCGGAGCGTATTCATCGTTTTTAAAGATGTAATAACTGCCTTCCATCTCCACAGCTACGAACTGGTTTTGAGCAATACTCTGCAGCTTGTATGCTTCAAACTCAGCCGTATACTTCTTATTATTGATTTCGTCATAGCCAACCACGGCATACTTGCCGATGATCTCACCAACCAACTCCGCCGACACAGTACGACCTTTTCCAAGATACTCAACGCCGTTAATCTCGATGTTCGTATATTTCTCGTATACGGTCCGATACTCCCACGGCCATACGATTGCCGATTCACCGGCATAAATATTATAATCTTTGTATCTTTCGCCAGTTCCAGCATTTTCTCCCACATCTATTCCTCCGGGTGTTACACTCCCACTTGTACCGCCGGGTGCTATATTCCCGCCCAAGAACCACGGCAGGATTGCTGCACCAGCGATGACAAGCACTGCAAAACAAGCTGCGATGGAACCCCACTTGAGCCAAGTGTTATACTTTGTTTTCTTTTTGCTCTCTGCCGCTGCGGTAATGAGATCATCATCGATATGCCCAACAGCATTTGCAATTCTCGGTGTTTTCATATTTCAACTCTCTCCTTAATCAGGTAGTCTTTTAGTTTGTTTCGGGTGTAGAACAACATGTTCTTCACCTTGCTCTCAGTAAAAGAATAACGCTCTGCGATCTCTCCAATAGAATCGAAGAAGTAATACTTGCGAATAAAGACGTTTCTAACATCATCTTTTTGGTTGCGGAGAAACTTGCTTATCAGCTTGCCGATTTCTTCATCGCTCACATCGGGAGCGTATCTTTCGTCTGGTAAAACGGCTTCAAGCTCCTCCAAAGATATAAGCACATCTGCCGAGCGTTTCTCTCGCTTCATAAACTCCAATCGTTTTAGAGACAGATTTCTTGCAATCTTACAAACGAAAGACATAAATTTGTTCGGTCTTGTGGGCGGAATTGCATTCCATACCCCCACATAAGTATCGTTAACACATTCCTCAGAATCCTCGTGATTGTTCAGAATGTTGTACGCGATAGTGTGGCAGAGCTTACCGTACTTAGCGTCTGTTTCCTTGATTGCCTGTTCGTCTCGTGCAAAGTAGAGTTCTATTATTCTTAGATCATCCATGTTGTTCACCTCCCTTGTCTGATCTAAAAGCGCTTTCACCTATTAAGTACGTTATTTTGGGCGTTGGTCTCAAAAATAACAAAATGTTTTTGAGTATTATATCATAAAAACTTGAGTTCATCTACCGATACAGAAAAAGCGACAAGGAGAAAATCCCCTGCTGCCGCTGTTTGTTTAGAAAGGCAATATTTTATTGGACACTTTATTATTGCCACAAAAAAAGATAGACACCAATCTCAAATAAGATCGATGTCCGTCGTAAATTAAAGAATTATTCCTTTACTTGTAAGCCACTTGCTACTATTTCATGCGGCAAAATAAGCTCTTCTCGACTCAAAAAGTTGCAAAAAGGTTGCAGAAGCAATTATGCAAAAAAGCATAATTGCCCGCAAACCCGCATGATAACAAAGTTTTTCGGGCACATCAAAACCACTAAGAAATTATTCCCACTCTATCTTAACAACAGGCAATTTCTTGTATGTATCTTTTTTCCTCAGAATAGCAAGGGCTCGTCCTTGGTACAGATGAGTTTCTTTTGACAGGTATGATTCATCTGTTTTGGTTCTGGCTGAACCCAACCCAACAAAAGCCACATCGCCTTCACATTGGATCCTAATATGATTCTCTGCTACAGGAAGATGAAGGTTCTTCTCATCTTTTGCAATGATTTCAATGAATATGAGTTCCTCTCCCTCATATATTACCTGGGACTGTAATGACATTTTACCGCTTCCGGATGCAAGACTCGTTTCCTCTTCGTGATCATCATATACAGCAATTGCCCTTAGCACACCGGGAACATATCTAATATTGAAGAGAGCAATATATTTCTTTACCTTTTTTTCATCAATAAGTCTTTCATTCAGATACAGTCTTACCCGGTTTGCATCTGAATAAACCTCCACATTGGCTTTCTTCCCAATGTATCCAGGCCAGTTCCAGCTGTTTATCCCATTAGTGAATCTCCAAGCGCTTTTCTTTGGAATTTCATCGCTATGATTTAGCGGACTGACACAGATGTAGGGCTTTTTTCTTAATCCCCAGACAATCTGCTGAAATATTGCCTCAGCGCCTATATTTCCCAATATATCAATGGTACCTGAGCCAGCTAATAAAGGTAGTCCGCTATATGAGTGGTACATATAGTCTCCTATACCCGCTTCTCCAAGATAATCCCAAGCTGCCCATGCAAAGTCCCCTATTACTGACGGATACTTCTTTACCCTTTCCCAGTTATATGGTAGTTCCCTTATAATTGTTTCTGCTCCGACCATGACACGATTAGGATATTTAGCCGTATCCTCATC
>CAZKWP010000164.1:0-3848 GCA_964556555.1 uncultured Syntrophomonadaceae bacterium | reverse complement strand
GAGCGCCGCGTTCGCAACGCGGAGGTCGAGAGTTCGATCCTCTTCGGGTCCACCATATAAGAACGCTAATATTGATACGATGAGTGTCAACATTAGCGTTTTTATTTTGCACATGGTAGCCGTCAAAATGTCTTGGTATCAGGGCTTTTGACGGCTTTTTTGTTTTCTGCCGTTTGTTGAGTGTAGTGCAAAAGTCCCGTCTGTGGAGCGCATCAGCGGTTTACGCTTTGCACTCGGCAAACGGAAACTTAGGGGTGTGCATAGGGTGTGCACTCAGCAAACGGGAATATCAGACACTTCCGGCAGAGAGTTCCCGCTTCCACAGGCAAATCTATGTTCTTACCGTCTTTGATACAAACGGAAAAAGGCCCTCTCCGGCAGCAGGTGCCGAAAAAGGCCATAAAGCAAGGGCTTCCGAGGTTCCGCACCTTTTCGATGCGAGCTTCAGGAGCCCTGTTTTGCTTTGTGGAATTGTGCGACCTGCCGTTGCGGGATGATGGTTACTTACCCCCAAGAACGGCTGCGGGGGGAATAATTAAAAAGTACGGAATAATTAAAAGGTATCACAAATGAGCACCACAGAATGATATGTACCACAGAGCCATCCATTTAATGATTATTATCTGCATTTTAGATAACAATCTTGATTTTCGTCGAGAGATGTGCTATAATGATTATAAATAAAAGGAGGCATTTATAATGAACACTGGTGTCAACTACAAACTATTTTATGAAATTCTCTTAAACCTTAGAGAGGCTTTTCATAGTTATGGAAGAATCGATGACTCCAATATGAAGTTGGACGAAATTGTTAAACTCATATTGCTTTCTTATCATACTGCGCTAAGAGGGAAGCAATTTTCTTTGGTGATGATAAAAGAAGAAGCCAAACAAACATTTGGTGACGAGGAGCAAGTTGCTCCAGCTTTACGTGCACTATTTGATGAAGCGGCAACAGACAAACTTTTTTTGAACGCTGATGGAACAAGTATTTTCGGAGCAAATGCTGCTTTAAACATTCAACCCTCCGAGAACTTATTTGCAGAACGATTGATTTCTGAAATTGAAAAAATTGACTTTTTACATTTATTGCAAGAACGGGAGACAAATAATTTTGATATAATCAATGAATGCTTTGGCCATTTTGTGCGGGAGAACTTTCGCAATAACAAAGAAGACGCTCAGTACATGACACCCGCAGAAATAGCAATTCCCGTTTTGGACATGATATTTGATGACTTTGAACGTGACGGCTATTTTGATGTCACAAACATCGAAGATTTTACCATTATGGACCCAACCTGTGGGGTAGGCACGCTGTTGATAGAAGCCTCGCGGCGTTATATCGAAACAATAAAGGCGAAATTCCCATCAGATTTTGATGTGGCTATTTCACGTTATTTGGATCATGGAATGATAGGGCAAGATAAGGTCGATCGCATGGTGAGACTTTCCAAGATTAATGCCCTCTTGATGGGAGGAAATAGCCAAAACATCTATATTGGAAACAGTATTTCTGGAGATTCGACAATTGATACATACAAAGGAAAAGTGGATATGATTTTCACTAATCCTCCCTTTGGTGCAGAGTACCCGTTTCAACATCTTAATGGTGATGACTTTGCGTTCCTCGACCAATTAAGTATCTCCAGCCAGAATGTATGCTCCGAACTGCTAATGCTACTGAAGTGTATTTCTCTACTAAAGCCTAATGGAAAACTCGCTATTGTGTTGCCCGACAGTGTTTTCTCCGCAAAAGGACTTAATGCACAAGTAAGGACATTGATTTTGAACAGATGTACAATTAACGCTATAGTAGAAATGCCAGCAGTAACTTTTGCTCAAGCAGGTACGAGAACTAAAACATCAATCTTATACTTGACAAACACTCCTCCGCAGAACGATAACAAGATTATTATGGGTATTTGTACAGATATAGGCTATACCGTAAAAGAGCGCGTAGGTGTACCTGTCAAAATCCTGTCTGGACACAACGAATTAGAGCAAATAGCACATATTTACCGTGAGCGTGAGCGCTTTACTCATCGCATTATGGAAACTGCGCCGTCCGTAACATTGATTTCTCCAGGTGAGTTAATTGATGAAGTCTTAAATCCAAGTTTTTATAGCGCCAACAGACTGCAGACTTTAGATATGCTGGAAAACAGCGATGATAACGGATATGTACTAAAGCCTTTGTCTGATATTGCAAATTTTGTTACCATAGGAAGGAAAAACCTTAACTCGTCTGACAAGGTAAAACACATTAGTGTTTTGCATATTAATCCGGATAGCACAATTGATTTTCAACAAGTACTTTCGTATGCACCCATTTCTAAAGGACGGCAGTGTAATGCTGGTGATATTCTATTCTCAAAAATAAACCCGCGCATTCCTCGCATGACAGTAGTTCCGGCATTCAATACCGCATTGGTGTGTTCTAACGAGTTTGAAATACTTCAGCCAAAGGCTGACATAGGACCCTATGCAATATGTTTTTTGCTAAAAACCTCTTATGTTTCTCGGCAAATAGAGAACTTAACCTCTGGCACTTCATCATCTCATAGCAGAATTAAGCGAGAGCAGTTGGCTGACATAAGAATCCCTTATCCGATTTCCAAAGATGCAAGAGCTCTCGTTTCACAAATCAACGACCTAATTGAAAGATCTTTTCAGGAAAAGTACGCCGCTGATGAAGTATTAAGAGAGCAGTTGCAAAAGTTGGAAACTATTATTAAGAACTAAAACTGGGATATTACGATTCTTCCATCAACCTCATCCGCTCGAAAAATGAGATTAGATCCAGCACAATTTTCAAGTGGAATCTCTAACTTGTCGAAGCCGTTTGACCTTCCATTGCCATGTCGCGCAAACGCCTCTTCTGTTCCACTACGAGGAGGAAAGAGTTGGAAATTAACGCTTTCCTCCTTATTTGAATCGAATTTTGAATAACCTAATTTATTCATCCACTCGACATATCTATTGCGAAGCACAGTATTTTTTGTCACATAGATTTTCCATATGCGCGTTCGAAAATTCCCAGTCGAATTCAGATCCATAGAGAGAAGGTAAACCGCAGGGTACTCTAAGAAGCGTTCCATAATCTGCCTTGTTACCGCTGTGAAATTCCAACGAGGGGCGGTTGCGCCTTTCTTATCAAGGGAATCTAAGAAGTTTGCGCTTTTAACCTCTGACCCATCACATAAATCTTCACCCTTTCCACGCATCCCTTGGCCTGCAATTTGCGTCTGAAGAGAAACCAAATGCTGGGCTATGTATCCTGTGTCAATTTGTGATGATTGCGCTGTTATGGTACTCCAATGATTTAGTTTAATTCGTTGCTGTGATACTTGTTCTTCCAGAAGTTGAATAGCAAGCGCTTTACGCTCGTCGGTGGATAGTATTCCAAGTATCTTTCCGGCGATAGACACCTTTTCATTTACTGGGAATGTATGAACAGGGATTTGGCTTGTAATTGCCATCATAATTGCATTGATGTTTTCTCCTCTCTCTTTACCATCATGATATGTCTTATCAATGAAAGAGAAATAGTCAGTTGCGCGTGTAATCATTGTTTGTTCCTCCTTGCTTTTTTGTTGTTTTCTTAAGAGAGATACAGCCTGCCGACGTGTATTCGGCAGGTTTTTCTCACTGATAAGAGTATTACTCTGTAATTGTACCTTCTTTTATGTGGTACGCAATACCGTGCTCGTCGCAGAAGGCAATCACCGTCTGAGCCTGTTTATTGTAAAATGCCTTTTGTTTTGGGTACGCGGTGACAGTCTTACTGTAATTGGTGCGACCAAAAATTATTTTATCGGCAAACGAAACCGCAGCAAGAAGATCAT
>CAZKWP010000163.1:0-3876 GCA_964556555.1 uncultured Syntrophomonadaceae bacterium | reverse complement strand
TTAAAGTGGGCGACGGTAGCGAAGGCTGGCCGGAATTTGCCCCGTACGACCGCATTATGGTTACGGCCGCGGCCGGTAAAATTCCGCACAAACTCATTAAACAGTTAAAAGCGGGCGGCCGGATGATTCTGCCGCTTGGACCGGTTGAAAGCCAGGAACTGCTTTTGATTACCAAAGATGCGGCCGGGATGATCCAGCAGGAATCCCTGGGCGCGGTCCGTTTTGTGGAGTTTAAAGGTAAATACGGGTGGCAGTAAAAGTCATTCTTCAATTATATAGGATAATGATTTGCCTTGACTGGCTTGATTCAAAATAATTACCCAAAAAAATTTCCAACTCCTACCCCCTAAAAAATGAGGATACAGGCGTATTATTAAGTAAATAAAAATTTTGGGAGGTAGGAAAATGAGGAAATTTATATCTTTATTCGTGGCGCTGACACTGCTGACCACCATCTTTGCCGGCAGTGCCTTGGCCAAGCCCGGCAATGGAAAAGGCTGGGAGAAAAAACAAGCTTTCTCGGACATTGGGAGTCACTGGGGAAAAGAATCGATCGACAGACTGCAAACCAAAGGGTTATTCAACGGCTATGAAGACGGTACTTTCCGACCGGATAACCTGGTTACCCAAGCTGAAGTAGCGGTACTGGTTGACCGTCTGGTTAAAGAAAAACTGGATAAACTGGGGATTGATTATGATGACGAAGATGAAGATCTGACCGAGGATGATAAAGATCTAAAGAATGTTCCCAGCTGGGCTAGAAAAGCGGTTAAGCAAGGCCTTAACAACAATTATATCAATTTAAAAAGATTCCACTCCCAGGTTCAATGTGACCGGCTTACCGCGTGCGTGCAGTTAGCCAAAGCCCTGGGGCTGGATCCCGTATCCCTGGGCAACGATGAAGTTAATCCCTTTAAAGATTGGAAACTAATGACTGATGAAGATTTTGGCTATATCTTAGCCCTTTACAAGGAAGGATATGTCAAAGGTTACCCGGATGGAAACTTCAATCCCAACCGTCTGATTAAAAGAGCGGAAATGGCCGCCATCCTGGAAAGATTTTTAGATAACTATGATGAAGATGATTCTGACGACGAAACTGCTCCGACCTGGCCGGCGGACAGCGAACTTAAAGCCACCAAAATTGGTTCTACTCGGGTGGTTTTAACCTGGACTGCGGCCAAGGATAACGAAAAAGTTACCGGCTACAAAATAATTTATGAATTAAACGATGTGGATAAAGAAAAGCTGGTGGATACAGACCTTACCGCGACGATCACTGGCCTGGAAGCAGACGAGGAGTATGAATTCACCGTAGAAGCGAGAGACGCTGCCGGCAACTGGAGCGATGACGGTCCCTCGCTGATAGTAACCACTAAAGAAGACGATACGGATGAGGATGAGGATACTGAAAGTCCCACCTGGCCGGCCGATGCTGAACTGGAAGCCAGCGATATTACCGATTCCGAGGTTACCCTGGAATGGCCCGATGCTCTGGATAACGTAGAAGTTACCCAATACCGGCTTTACCAGAACGGAGATTTAATTGAAACCCTGGATGCCGATGAAACTACGATAACCATCGATGATCTGGAAGAAGATACTAAATATTCCTTTAAGGTTAAAGCGGGCGATGCGGAAGGAAATTGGAGCGAAGCCCTTTCCGTAAAGATTACTACAGAAGAAGACTAATCAGGTCAGCGCAATAAGGCGCAAAATACAAGGTAAAAGCTGCTTAAAGCTTATAAAGCTTACTTAAAAGGAAACGGCATCCCTTAAGGGATGCCGTTGACCTATGTCGGTAAACCTATCTCTGGAGGGATTAATTTCCGACTACAAGTTTATCTAATTCTAAGGGATGAATATGTTGGCCGTCTTTAAAGGCCCGCATGTTGCCGCCGGAGATTTCGTCAATCAAGATTATTTCTTCATCTTGGCCGTACTTTCCAAACTCAAATTTGATGTCATACAGTTCGATATCTTTTTTGGCTAGCTCGTCCTTGATAATCCCGGCGATTTTCCGGGTCAGTTCTTTTAAGGTAGCGTATTCCGCTTTAGTCAACAGGCCCAAAATCTCTAAGGCGTCTTCGGTGATTGGCGGGTCTTCGCGGGCATCATCCTTAAGGGTAACTTCCACAAAAGCGTCCAAAGGCTGGCCGTTTTCTACATAGTCACCGTAGCGCCGGTAAAAACTGCCCACTGCCCGAAAGCGGCAAACTACTTCTAAGCCCTTGCCAAAAACCTTAGCCGGTTTAACGGTCATCGTTACGTCATCAAGGTTGGCATCCACGTAATGGTTGGGAATGCCGTGTTGTTTTAAAATTTCAAAGAAGTATTTGGTTAGTCTAAGATCCGCCTTGCCGACTCCTTCAATTTTACAGCCTACAACGTTGGAACCGGGATCAAAAACTCCGTCTTCGCCCGTGGCGTCGTCTTTAAATCGGAGCAGATAGTTGCCGTCTTCCTGCAGATATACGTTCTTCGTTTTGCCAGTATAGATAAGCTTCATAAACCCGTTCCCTTCAAATAAAATTTTATGTTATATTATACCGCCATTTTTCTCAGAAAATCAATGTATACATGCTTTGACCCTAATAGAGGCGGATGAAGATGACGAAACCAATCTGCAGCAAAAGCAGCAGGGGGAGACCCAGCCGGAATTTTAGATGTCGGGTTTTATGGCGAAAAGCATACATGGCCAGTAAACCCCCAAGGGTTCCGCCCAAAAAAGCGGCTAATAGCAAATAGCGTTCCGGGATGCGACCGGGCCCGGGTTGTTTAGCCAGGAATTTATCCCAGGCAAAGAGAACGCCGGTGATCAGATTTATTAACAGGAGATAATCCAGCAGCAGCTTAGCCAGAAAGTTGTCAGGGGGCATGATTTAAACCCTCCTTTGTAAAATGAATGTAAAAATAGATGTAAATCATATATAATTAGAGTTAAGTTTAACTAGATTTATGCCGGATAAGATGCATCAGATTAAAAAAGGAAAATCTAATATGAGTTTATCAACTATTATAACTTTATTGGCCGCTTTATGGTATAAGGCGGTGGCATTAAGCAGCGTCTTTTTACGAATCAGTTTACCAACCGGCACAAAAGCCACAATGTTGTATTGGCCTTTTTTAAATCTGCTGTACCTTCTAAATATTGCTGTTTTGTTTTTCTGCGAACGCTTGCCGCAGCAGACCAGCCTTCGACTGGCTTCAATCAGCCATCTTTTTCGTTCCTCCAATCATTTTCTAGTCTCCCTGGACTTACATTATCTCTTTAGCCGGCGGCTGTTTATTTGTCGGCCCAATTTAAAAACACTCGAAACCCTTCCAGCCTAATTAACTATTAACCCAAAGACTGCTCAGTCAAAAAGAGGGGTCTTATGAATCATTTTTTTAATTAGGCTAAAAAATGCTTTTTCGGGAGGGCTTTTTTGTGTTTAAACGATTAACTGCGCTTAAAGATACCTTTCATAATCGCCAAAGTGCAATTGAAACGGATTTAGCGCCTCTCCAAAACGTCCTGGCTGCAGTAAAAAAACTACGGTTGGATGCTTTAAGTGATAGCCAGCTTAAAGAAATGGCCTGTCAGCTAAAGTGCGAGGCCCAAAGAGGAACGGCGCTGGATGATTTATTAGTGGAAGCCTTTGCCTTGGGGCGGGAGGTATCACGCCGTTTACTTGGGATTACGGCTTTTGATGTGCAAATATTGGCAGCCGTAGCCCTGCACCAGGGAAAACTGGTGGAGATGCAGACCGGGGAAGGCAAAACCTGGGCCGCGGTGCTACCTGCCTTTTTAAACGGCTTGGCCGGAAAAGGAGTGCACGTACTCACCTTCAACGATTATCTGGTTTGCCGCGACCACGCTTGGATGGGACCTAT
>CAZKWP010000162.1:0-3888 GCA_964556555.1 uncultured Syntrophomonadaceae bacterium | reverse complement strand
CCACAGCCTTGCGGCCACAAGCACCTCAAGCTTGCGTGTCTACCAGTTTCACCATCCGCCCAAACTCGAAAAAGTCGCCTATTTGACGACCTTTTCTTTTAACTTCTTTTTATAACCATCGCGCAAATAATATAATTTCGCGCGTTTTACTTCCGCTTCTTTTTTAATTTCAATTTTAGTAATCGTCGGCAAATTTAACGGAAATATTTTTTCCACTCCAATACCTTCGGAAATCTTGCGAACAGTAATAGTCGCGCCGATTTCTTTATTGTGTTTGCGAGCGATTATCATTCCTTCGAAGTATTGAACTCTTTCTTTTTCTTCTCCTTTGGAATTTAACTCTTTAATTTTTTGATAAACCCTGACAGTCATGCCCGGTTTTAATTCTAATTTGGTCTCAACCATATGGTTTAAAATTATATAAACGAGACCATTAAATCTCGTTTTAAAATACTTATTTAATAAGGGAAATCTTGTCTAATATTATAATTAATTTTTCCTATTGTCAAGATTGGTTTTTACAAAATTATAAACAGACTGAAAAACCTCGTCCGGTGTCAAATTTGTGGTATCAAGATAAAAATCGTAGTTTTTAAAGTCATAAACATCAATATTATAATATTTATGGTATCTGACATTATCGCTAATTATCCGCTTTTTATTGCTTTCAATCACCGCTTCAACGCTGTCAAGTCCTTCCCCCTCATTACGATCGTTATTTCTCTGCAAACTATCGAAAATACGCCTGGCGCCTTCGGCCGGACTGACATCGAGATAAATCTTGAGCGAATGGGGTATCAAATACCAAGAAGTTCGGCCTTCAATGACAAAATTATCCTCTTTTTGACCCAGCTCTTTTTGATATTCATCAACTTCTTTGTCCGTCACCGAATCTGTCTCTCCCAGTTTGTTGTAATCCGCTAGCGTCATTCCTCTTTTTTTCGCCGCTTCCCGTCGCAGGCCGCCCATATAATACCTAGGCCAAGACAATTTGGCCGACAACATCTTGGCCACCGTGCTTTTACCCGACCCCGGAGCTCCGCTTAAAGAAACAATCATATTTTTTAGTTGTCTTTTCAGACTTTATCTATTATTATATTATTATAGAGGAAAAAAATTAAATAAAAAAGCTGCTACTTAGCGCAAAGATTAACGCAAAGAATGATATGTATCTAGAAAGACTGGAAATTCAGGGATTTAAATCCTTCGCCAATAAAAATAAATTAATCTTCTCCGGACTGGTCGACGGGAAAAAAAGAGGTCTGACCGCGATTGTCGGCCCTAACGGTTCGGGAAAATCAAACGTGGCTGATTCGATCCGCTGGGCTTTGGGCGAACAAAGCATGAAGACTATCCGCGGGAAAAAAAGCGAAGATGTAATATTCTCCGGCTCGGATAAAAAAGGACAACTCGGCATGGCGGAAGTTTCTTTATGTTTGAATAACTCCGAGGCGGTCAAGGAAAAAACAAATATTCCGGAAACAATCGAAAAAGAAAGCGATCTCGATCAGATGATTCTAGGCTGTCCGGAGATAATCATCACCCGCCGGATTTATCGCAGCGGCGAAAGCGAATATCTTTTGAATAACCATCGCGTCCGTTTAACCGATATTCAAATGCTGCTCGCTAAAGCCAACTTTGGACAAAAGACATATAGCGTCATCGGCCAAGGCATGGTCGAGAACTTCCTTAATTCTTCCGCTGCCGAAAGAAAAGATTTCTTCGACGAAGCGACCGGCGTTAAACAATTCCAAATCAAACGCGACTCGGCTTTAAACAAACTGGAATCAAGTTACGAAAATCTCCAGCAAGTCGAGATGCTTTTAACCGAAATCAGACCGCGCTTAAAAAGCCTTACCCGCCAAATCGAAAAACTGAAACGCCGCGATGAAATCTCGGATAATTTACGCGCGACCCAACTTAATTATTACGGGTTTCTTTGGCAGGATATAAACCAAAAATTAAACAAAGCCAACGAAGATTTTTTAAACTTGGAAAAAAATAAAATAGAGAAAGAGAGAAAATTGGAAAAACTGAATGAAGATCTGAGTCGCATCCGCGCCACCGATAATTTTCGCGAAATCAGCGAACTCCAACCGCGTTTGCGCGAATTGGAAAACCAAAAAAACCAGTTGAACAAACAGCTCTCGAAATTACAGGCGGAATTAGAAATGCAACTCGAAGCCCAAGGGCAATTCGATATTTCCTGGTTAAACAACAAGCAAGGAGAGTTAAACGCCGAGCTGGAAAATATCGTTGCGGAAATCGCCGCCATAAACCCCGACGACACCAATCGCGAAGAATCTTTTCTGCGCGAAGAATTGGAGGGAATAAATTCGGAAATAGAAAAAGCTAATGATATCCGCCGCCAAATCGATCGGCTAGAAACGGAAAAATATTCTTTTAGCAAACAAATATCCAAACTGGAAGCGGTCTTAGAGGCTAACCTTGAAGTTCAAGGACAATTTGACGTTTCCTGGTTAAACAATAAGAATGAAGAATTAACGGCGGAATTGGCGAAACTGCAGGCAGAAATTGCCGGCTTGAAACAAGCGAACGGCCGCGACAAAGAAATCGCCAATGAAAAAAAATTGAACTCGATTCAGGAGAATCTGACACGCTTGAATAAAGAACTGGAAGACTTAAATAAAGAGTTGCGCCAAAAAGGAAAGAATGAAAGTCAAAATGAAGCCATCAGCCAGTTAATCGACGAATTCTTAAAACAGTTGGAAACGATTGAAAAAGAAACGGATCTCGCGGTCATAAAAAAATTAATCAACGAAGCGAAAGATGATTTTCAAAAAAAGATAACCGGCTTAATCAGCGGCTTGGACGACGATAAATTAAACCAGATAAAAGAAATCCAAACGGAAATAATTTCTTTAAACGAAGCCAAGCAACAAACCCAGGAAATTTTGAATGACGAACGTCTTCGCTTGTCGACCGTCAACGAACGTCTTCGTTTGTTGGAAGAGAAAAAACTGCAAAGCGAAAGAGAGATAGTCGATATCAGAACCAAATTGGAAAAGGCCCAAGTCAAATTCGACGCGAGCCAAATAGAAGCGGAAAAAAGGGAGTTAAACAAGAAAATCGAAATCTTAGAAAAAGAACAAGCCGGCTTAAAAGCCAGTTTCCGCCTGAACGAATGGTTGGAGAAGAAACAAGCCATAAACAATAAAATCAATGATTGCCGCTTGAAAGCTTCGACCCTGGCGGAACGCGTCCGTTTGTTAAACACAAAAAAAATCCAAACAGAAAAAGAAATTTCCGACATAAAAGGAAAAATCGCCAAGAGCCAAATAAAATTTGATGCCAGCGGAATCGAAAAAGAAAAAACGGAAATAAACAAGCGCTTGGAAGCTTTAAATGAGGAGATTAAAGCCTTGGAAGCGAAGTTGACGGAATTCAATGCCGCCCAAGAAAAAGAAAAAGGCCAGATGTATGAATGCCAAAAGACCATCCAATCTTTTCAGCAAGAATTGAACGTTATTCTAGCCGAACTCAACAACCTGAAAGTCGAAGCGGCGCGCCAAGAAACAAAGCTTGAGGATTTGGAAGCCAACATCAGAAACGACGAACTCGAAATAAACGATATACAAAAACACGAATTGACGGCGGCGGAAATTACCATTGACCGTTGGCAAAAAGATATCGCCAACAATAAACTGCAGCTCGAACAAATCGGCGGCATCGATCCGGAAACGGAAAAAGAATTTGCCGAAACAAAAGAACGCTATGACTTTTTGACAAATCAGACGGACGATCTCCACAAAGCGGTCAAATCTTTGGAAGAAATAATTTATGAACTGGACAATAACATAAAAGACCGCTTCGATTCCGAATTTAGAATTATCTCCGAAAAATTCAATGAATATTTTAAAGTGCTTT
>CAZKWP010000161.1:0-3890 GCA_964556555.1 uncultured Syntrophomonadaceae bacterium | reverse complement strand
TTTCAATTGGAAATTAGGCTTAAGTAGTGGATCTAAACATAGTATACGAGGAGAATTATTAACCGGAAAAGTTTAAACTTCAAAAGCTATTTGGTCCAAAACCAGCAAGCTTTTAACGAGAATTTTTCTTAGGCCGGGTGTGTTTGGCGTAGGGGCCGCGGCTGCGGCCGATGTTACGCAGAAGGATCCAGGAACCCAGCCACATTGTTACCCCAAAAAGCAGGGTGAGCCAGTAAGGAGTTCCTTGATAAGGCAGGTACAGCATGGGAAAGATCCAAGAGGCGGCAATTAAGCCTTGGGCGATGCTATAATCCCATTTGCTTCCGGTAAGCCGGAGGTTAATAACACGGGATAAAAAAATCAACAAGGTAAAAAAGGAAGCAATGTAGGCTCCTACAGTCCAAGTACCCAAGGCTTTTTCGT
Organism: uncultured Syntrophomonadaceae bacterium; assembly: GCA_964556555.1. Classification (GTDB taxonomy): domain Bacteria; phylum Bacillota; class Ch66; order Ch66; family Ch109; genus CAYXHK01. The sequence goes on along the minus strand of CAZKWP010000161.1, from coordinate 3,467 downwards.
AGTTGGTCAGGTAGTGATAGGTATTTCCGAGATGAGCCCAAACTTCATTAATAAAAGAATCGGATTCCATAACCCTCACCTTCTTGGGAAACATTAGTTTAATTTTTTTATCAATTCGACATAATCATTCAACGTCCTGCTCCAATATTACGCGCCCTAAAAATAAATACCCCCGGTGAAACCGGGGGTTCCAAGGAGGATATATAAGGGGTGGGAACTACTCCCGCTTATATTATTGCCTTAGTTAGCCCAAATATACCCGAAAATAAAATAACTGTTCTAAAATAAACCAATTAAGCCAGGAACCAGCGGAGCCCGTCTTTATTCTCCCAGTTCGAGTATAGAATAATTCCCGGTCTGGAAAACTAAGCCGAAACAGAAGTTAAAATTATGCTGCTAAGGAGGGGAATTTCTTGTCAAGAGAAAAGCAGCCGCGGACCAGGAAAACTTTAATGAAGGGAAAGTATCCGCTGCTCGGTATTGTAATGACCTTATTATTCGTTGCCGGGATATTGGTTTATTCGGTTGACTCAGCCGGAGCCCGGGCTAATCTGTACTGGGGAAGCAGCGGCGCTGATGTTCGGTTGGTTCAGACTAAATTAAGCAGCTGGGGCTACTATAAGGGCAGCATCGATGGGGTGTTTGGCTCAACCACTGCTGAGGCGGTCCGGGCGTTTCAGCGCAAAAATGGCCTGGTGGTTGATGGGTTAGTTGGACCAAGCACCTGGCAGGCCTTGGGATACTCCACTGGAGGTACTCCCGGGGCGGCAACCGTGTCCGTCAGCAGTCAAGGAGTATCTCAGAATGACAATGTGGAATTACTGGCAAGGATTATTTCGGGAGAAGCCAGGGGAGAACCTTACATAGGGCAGGTAGCTGTGGGTGCGGTGATTTTAAATCGGGTCCAGGACCCGCGTTTCCCTAAATCGATTGCCGGGGTCATCTATCAGCCAGGGGCTTTTACCGCCGTGAGTGACGGGCAAATAAATCTGCCGCCGATTGCCAGTGCCCGACGCGCAGCGATTGATGCACTGAATGGCTGGGATCCGACTTATGGTTCGGTTTACTATTTTAATCCGTCTACGGCCACCAGTGGCTGGATTTGGACCCGGAATCAGGTTTTGTCTATTGGCAAGCATATTTTTGCTCTTTAGATATGAGTGGATAATGCTGAAAGGGTGAGGAATGATGAACTCGAGCGACCTGCGTGAAAAAGCAAACTTTTGGCTGAAACGCTATTGGTTTTCTTTAATCCTGGGGGTGCTGCTTATTGGGGTATTTGGCTGGGGATTCAGCCAGTATCGGGTGAAGAACCAATTAAATACTTTTGTAGAAACGGGCTACCAACGGTCTTTTTATGGACTGATTCAAAACGTGGAGAATGTAGATGTGCTGCTGGCTAAGAGTTTGGTTTCCACTTCACCGCGTCAGAACATCCTGATGCTTTCCAATGCATGGCGGGAGTCGTATGCTGCTCTGGAAAAGCTGAATCAGCTGCCGGTGGCTCACCAGATAATCGATAAAACCTCCAAATTTTTAAGCCAAGTCGGGGATTTTAGTTTTACCCTTTCCCGGCAGCTTACCGATGGTCAGGATATTTCCCCGGAACAGAGGACTACCCTGCATAGTCTGCAGAAGGAAGCAGATTATTTAGCCACGGAACTGCACGCATTACAAAATAACATCCGTACGAACCAATTTGCCTGGGGCGAGATCCGGCAACAGGGTTCGAGTAAGCTCAGGGAGGTTTCGCCGCAGCTGTCGGAAGTAAGTTTCGGAAATATCAATAATGAGATGGATGGGATGCCCACCCTGATCTATGATGGACCTTTTTCGGATCACCTAACTCAGTTAAATCCGCAAGGAGTAACCGGGGCGCCAATCTCAGCAGAGGAGGCGGCCCAAATCGCGATGCAAAAGGCCGATCTTTTGCCGGGCATCCAATATGCGGCTGCGCAGATGGGCACTGGGGAAGGGAAAATTCCCATATACCGGATTCAGATCACGGCATCGGATGGTCAGACACCGGACCAGATCATGCTTGATATTAGCCGTACCGGGGGGCACGTAGTCAGCTATCTCAATGCCCGGCCTTTGGGAGCAGCGGTCCTGGATGGCATTCAAGCGCAGGAAAAAGCAATAGCCTATCTGGAAAGGAAAGGTTTTCCGGCATTAACTCCTACATACGCGCAGATAGATGATGGCTCAGCGACCATCGCCTTTGTCGGGGTGCAGGAGGGGGTAATTCTCTATCCGGACCAAATTAAGGTGAAAGTTGCTCTGGATAACGGTCAGGTGATTGGGGTCGAGGCATTGAGCTATCTCATGGCGCATCATGAACGAAACCTGGCCAAACCGAAAGTATCTGCCCAAAAGATTCGGGAGCAGGCAGCTAAACGCCTGGAGATTGAAGCGATAAGACTGGCCTTGATTCCTCTGGAAACGCGGCGGGAAGTACTGTGCTGGGAAGTTAAAGGTAATTTAGAGGGCGAACTCTTTTACCTTTACTTCAATGCGCTTGATGGGATCCAGGAAAGAATCCTCAAGGTGATAGACACCCCGGCCGGGCCCATGACCATTTAATAACAGTTGGATGTAGATGGATTAGGATTAATCAAATTACTGAAAGTACCGGCAATAAATATGAGGACGCAGATTTTCGGGGTAGTAAAACACTGCCCCGAATACCTGTTTAAGGATAGATTTATTAAAGATTTAAATCTAAAAGATGAGACGACCCCAGCCGGTTTCGGTTGGTTGGGCTGGTCCGCAAAGCTTCTTTATGGTAAAATACAGTAAATTGCGCATAAAATTGGCAGGGGAGAAGGAGATTAATTATGAGCGGAGAAAACCGGCAAGTGGATATCTATACGGATGGAGCTTGTTCCGGCAATCCGGGACCGGGCGGCTGGGCTGCGATTTTACTATATGGTAAAGAGCAGCGGGAGTTGTCCGGCTATAAGGAATATACGACGAATCAGCTCATGGAATTACAAGCCGCAATCGAAGGGTTAAAGGCGTTGAAATTCCCTTGTCGGGTTAGGTTGTTTAGTGACAGTGCATATTTGATTAATGCTTTTGTCAAGGGTTGGATAAACAAATGGCAAATGAACGGGTGGCAAACCGTGAAAAAAGAGCCGGTGGAAAACCAGGAACAGTTCGAAACCCTGATTGAGCTTAGTCGGGTTCACCAGATCGAATGGATTAAGGTAGAGGGCCACGCCAATAATTTTTATAACAATCAGTGCGATAAATTAGCCCGGGAAGCAATCACCGCTCAAGGAGGAGTTGACCGCCGTCCTAAACACGACGGCTAATCAGCGGCTCCACTCCCCCATTTCCAAAAGTTCGGAAACCGTCACAAAACGGTAACCTTGGTCTTTTAAACCCTGAATAATCGCCGGAAGGGCCTGCACCGTTTGTTTGCAGGTATCGCTGGCGTGCATCAGGATGATATCGCCGGGGTG
>CAZKWP010000160.1:2313-3907 GCA_964556555.1 uncultured Syntrophomonadaceae bacterium | reverse complement strand
GTCAACCCAATAAGGGGGAACGATTAAGTGTCCGTCACAAAAAAGCAGGATCTCTCCTTGGGCAAGTTCGGCGCCCTGGTTTTTGGCCCGGGCCAGTCCCAGGCCGGTGGTGCGGTGCAGCGTTAGCTGACCGGCTGCGGCGTACGCCTTGAGCGGTTCGCAGCAGCCGTCCTCGGAGTAATCGTCGATGACGATAATCTCATACGGCGTTGCGCTGGGAGACTGCAGGATGCTGTTAACGGTATTTAGGATGTAGGCTCCCTCATTTTTAACCGGAATGATGATCGATATCATTGGCCTCAGGCTCCTTTATCCAGAAGGTTTTTTGCTTGAGGGATATTGATATTGACGGATGGATTTTTGCCGGACAGTTTTTTGGCGGATGCTCACTTCTAATAGGGTAAAAGGTTCGTCTAGACGTCGTTATTAAGACGTTTGTCCTAGGTGATTTATAGAAGTTCACCTTCAGAAGGCAGTTTCACATGTCATTTTTAATAGGTATGCAAATTTACGCGGCATAATTACCCGCAGCCAAGACCCGAGCGGAAGGAGGTGGGCAAGTGACCAAGGGAACTAAAGAATCGAATCACTCAAAGCAGGTAAAAGAGCAGCCGGCCGATTTGCCGTCCGTGGAGGGGGATGCGGCCAGCGCCGCAGAGCCAGGGGTAGCCGGAGCGGCAGAACTGGAAGCAGCCAGCACCGCTGAGCCAGGCGCAGCTAGCCTGGGAGAGCCGGTCGTAGAGCCTGCAGCAGCCAGCGCGGAAGTCATCGCCGAGAAATTAAAAAACCTGCCGACCGCCCCCGGGGTCTATTTGATGAAGGATGCCCGCTCGGGCATAATTTACGTGGGCAAAGCTCGTTCCCTGCGGCAGCGGGTGCGGTCTTACTTTCAGGCGGCGCGGCACCTGGATGCCAAGACCCAGGCCTTGGTGGAGCAAATTGTGGACCTGGACTTCATCGTGACCGACTCCGAAGTAGAGGCCCTGATTCTGGAGTGCAACCTGATCAAATACTATCGCCCGAAGTATAACATCAGCTTAAAGGACGACAAGCACTACCCCTATCTGAAGGTCACCCTGGAAGAAGAATTTCCGCGGGTAGTGGTGGTGCGGGCGATTAAAAAAGATAAAGGCCGGTACTTTGGCCCATATACTGATGTGGGAGCGATGCGGGAAACCATGCGGCTCATGGAAGGGATTTTTGCCCTGCGGAGCTGCAAGCAAAAGGTTTTGACGAAGCGGAGCCGGCCCTGTCTGAATTTCCACATCCAGCGGTGCCTGGCGCCCTGCAGCGGTCAAGTGACGGCCGAAACGTATCGGGAGATGGTACAGCAGACGATTATGTTTTTGGAGGGCCGGATTGAGCCGCTGGTACGCGACTTGACCAGCCAGATGGAAGCGGCGGCCGCGGATTTGCACTTTGAACAGGCGGCGCGGCTGCGGGATCAGATTCTGGCGCTGCAGGCCGTTACTGAGAAACAGAAAATTATTTCGGTAGGAATGGAAGACCAGGATGTGCTGGGAATCGCCCTGGGCGCGCGGGAAGCCGCCGGACAGGTTTTCTTCGTGCGGAGCGGGAAAATGATCGGCCGGGA
>CAZKWP010000160.1:0-2213 GCA_964556555.1 uncultured Syntrophomonadaceae bacterium | reverse complement strand
GGGAAGCCGCCGGACAGGTTTTCTTCGTGCGGAGCGGGAAAATGATCGGCCGGGAGACCTTTTGGCTGCGCAATACGGAAGGGCTGCCGCTCGACCAGGTGCTCCTGGAGTTTATCAAGCAGTATTATGCCGCAGTGGAAGCAGTGCCGGCCACGATTCTGCTGCCAGTGCCGCTCCCGGCCGAAGAGTGCCGGCTGATTGAGCAGTGGCTGACCGGGAAGCGGTCCGGCCCGAAGGTGCGCCTTAAGGTGCCGCAGCGGGGCGGTAAGCTGAAACTGATCGAGTTGGCTGCGAAGAATACCGCCCTCACCCTGGAAGAGCAGGACCGGCTGGCGGAAAACCGGCGGCAAGGGATACTGGCTGCCTTAAACGGGCTGCAGCAGAAATTAAACTTGCCGGCTTTGCCCAGTCGGATTGAGGGGTACGATATCTCGAATACCCAGGGCGAAGAGTCGGTTGGGTCCATGGTGGTAATCGAGGATGGGGAACCCGACAAAGCCGCGTATCGGCGCTTTCAAATCAAAACCGTAGTCGGTCCGAACGATTTTGCTTCCCTGCAGGAGGTGCTGCGCCGGCGTTTTCAGCGGGGATTGGCGGAAAGCCAGGCGCTGCAGGCCGGGGAAATCGAGGAGAAACAGGCGCCTTTTGCCCGCTTCCCTGATCTGCTGATTGTAGACGGCGGCAAGGGACAGCTCAGCGCAGCCCGCGAGATTATGCGGGATTTGGGCGTAGAGGCGATCCCCACCTTTGGTTTGGCCAAGGAACACGAATACTTATTTACTGAAGCGCAAAGTGAGCCGATCATTTTGCCCGCGGACTCCCCGGAACTGCATCTGTTGCAGCGGCTGCGGGATGAGGCGCATCGTTTTGCGTTGACTTACCACCGTAAAAAACGGGAGAAGGCCTCCTTAAGTTCCGTCTTAAACGAGATTCCGGGGATTGGCCCAAAGCGCCGCAAGGCGTTGTTGAAACACTTTGGCTCGGTGAAAGGGATCCGGGAAGCGGCGCTGGAGGATTTGCTGGCCGTGCCGGGCTTGAATCGCAGTGCGGCGCAGGCAGTCTGGGATTTCTTTGCTGGGCAGCGTTTGGCGGTAAAGGAACCGACGGCCGCGGCAAAGGTACAAACAGTCAAGGAAGCAGGAAATCACAGTCCAATTGACGAATAGGGAGGCAGCGCCGGTAAAAGGATTGATTGAGTCAGGGGGATTTGGACAATTTATATAAAGAAGTGTTTTGTAGAAAGAGTCGAAGCAGTGAAGCAAGAGAACCGTCCCCCTGCTTCACTGCTTCACAAAAGTCGTCTGTAAATCCGATACGAGAGGTTGGAAAGATGAAATCGCAGCAGCAATTAAAGCAGCCCCAATACCGTCTGGTGGCTATCGACCTCGATGATACCTTGCTCAATAACGACCTGAAAATATCCCCGCGCACCCAGGCGAACATTATCCGGGCGCGGCAGCTCGGAGCGCAGGTAACTTTGGCCACCGGGCGTATGTTTCGTTCCGCTTTGCCTTACGCGGAACAACTGGGTTTAGATATCCCTTTGATCACTTACCAGGGAGCGCTGGTCAAGAATTCCAGTTCCGGGGAGGTGCTTTACCACCGGCCGGTACCGGCGGATCTGGTTAAGCCAGTGGCCCAGCGTGTCCGTTCTTATGGCTACCACCTGCAGATGTACTTTGAGGACCATCTCTGTATGGAGAAACTGACTCCGGAGGGCCAGGACTACGTTGATCTGGCTGGGGTGGAAGTAACTCTGGTTTCGGATTTGCTGTGCGCCTGTCCGGAACCGACCAAGATTTTGATTTCTAATTATGATGAAGCGCGGCTCGACCAATTGGCTGAGGTTTTAAAGGCTGAGTTTGGCCAAAAACTGTATATAACGAAGTCGAAACCTTATTACCTGGAACTCCTGCATCCCGAAGCCACGAAAGGCAAGGCTTTGAAGGTGCTGGCGGATCACTTCGGGATTCCCCGGGAGGCAGTGATCGCCATTGGCGACAGTTTTAACGATGTGGACATGATCCGCTACGCCGGCGTGGGTGTAGTTATGGGTAACGCCCGGGAGGAAATCAAGGCCGCAGCCGATTACGTGACCCGGAGCAATGAGGATGACGGCGTTGCCGAGGTCTTGGAGGAATTTATTTTGGGGAAGGGGCCAACTGAGCGGGAATGGGGAGCTAAACCAGAACGGAAAACCGCATCAGCTAACG
>CAZKWP010000159.1:0-3916 GCA_964556555.1 uncultured Syntrophomonadaceae bacterium | reverse complement strand
GATCGCCAATAATCTGATAAACGATCCGATACCTTTTGTTTGATAGTATATAGCGGTATTTGCCGACTGGAAGATATGGACGGCTATACACAGGATAACGAAACGGCTCGGTTTGGAGGTTTCGAATATCTTTGAGCAATCCATCCAAAAGCCGGTTGGCTGCATTAACGCTGACCCGTGCTAAAAACTCAAAATGGTCATACATTCTGTCATTTGCCTCGGACGCTATAATTACCTGATATACCTTATTATTCCGCTCCATGCTCGGCTCCCTTGGCGATTGCTTCCCTCATATTCTTTTCAAACTCATCAACCGTATATCCTTGAGTTCCAAGCAAACGGGATCGTTCTGCAGCAAGCAGACGCTCGGCTGCCGCCAAATCATCCTCGCGCCGGTTGAATGTTTCCATATCCATGATAACTGTGTCGCCGACGCCATTTCTGGTTAAAAATACGGGTGCTTTCGTTTTACGGCAAATATCAGCGATACTGTTGTAATTTTTCCGAAGCTCACTTGATGGTTTAATGATTAGACTCAATTTCCCCACTCCCAATAGTCAAATCTGTATTAATATTATACCCTTATAAGGCCAAAATAAGAAGAACGAATTGTTGGTTACTTGGTAAACTTGAATGGTTTTGCCCATCTAGCCGCCAATATTGCCGCCTTCTTCGCGTGCTTTTGTTCCTCTAAAAACGTTTTCACTGCGGCATCAGCCGACAGTTTCTTTTCGTTGGCCCTTATGAATGAAATCAGCTTATTCAGGTCATTAAGCAGAACCTTCGTTGTTCTGATTAATTCCACTTTTTCTTCGGTACTCAGTTTGGTTATTCCCTTCATTAAGCCCACGGTCTTTTCGGTTCTTTCAATTATTTCGCCGGCTTGCCCCGGATTATAAAATAGGACCGACAAAGCCAAAGTTTTATTAGCATCAGTTGGGCCCGCCAACTGCTTTCCTCTTAGATACAAACTGTCCGCATAAGATTTTGAAATCCCCAGCTTATCAGCTAATCCCCTGATGGTGTCATTGGTCTGATTCCTGAAAGCATACACACTTATAGCTTTCTCATCTTCAGTCAGATCTTTTCGGGCCAGATTTTCGCTGAGCGCAACGAAAATTTTATCCTTAATGGTATGCTTGGCCAGGGCGGGTATGGTTGCGTAGCGGTTATCGTAATCCGTTTTCCGTTTGCCCTCTGCGTGTAAATCCTTGAATGCCTGCAGCCGCCTATATCCGGCTATCAGGGTATATTTACCATCGTCTTTCTGCTCAACGGTTATGGGATTAATTAAATGGTTTTCCTCAATATTCTCCATTAAATTTTTCAGCGTGTATCGGCTGTCTTCTGCCTTTTTCCGGGGATTATCCGCCGCATGGACTTCAATATCCTCCAACGGGATTTTTATATAGGTGTCAGGCATTATTACTAACCCCTTATTTATAATCGTTTAATTAAAATAATAAAATCATTATAAAATCTAAGCTAATTTCGTTTTGTCCGCTGACCGGACAAAAAATTTAAGACAAGAAGCGAAAAAATTTGACAAATGATTCAATTATCGTGGTTACCTATTACCTACAACAATTTACCTATAACAATTCAGCCGGGCTTGAAACTCCGAACGACAAACGGTTTTACAGTATAATATGCATGATTGTCAGATTAATCCACCATTGCCAACCCGTATGATGGGAGCAACCGAATAAGTGTTAAGACTTTGGATCCCGAATTATGGATAAAAAATAGAGATCAGTTGGCCGGGTTGCCAACTAACCTCTTTCTAACCTCTTCAACCGCCAATTGATGACCTTAGCTCAGCCGCGGAATCATTTTTTTAAAAACCCCTTTACCTCTTCCTGAGCCGAGTCCAGGGTACAAAGGGTCGCGAAATGATAATTGGTCAATTCCACGGCATCCCGATAATTCAGGTCTTCGATCTGATAAAAAGACTTTTTCCCCAGCTGCAAGGCCACCGGGTTTTTGGACGCTAATTTTTTGGCGTAAATCCGGGTTTCCTTGGCCAAATCTGCCTCTGGAACGATTTTATTGATTAATCCGATTTCCAGGGCAGTATTCGCATCAATAATTTCACCGGTCATAATTAACTCAAGGGTTCTTTTTCTGCCCAGGCTCTTTAACATCGGCACAGCGGGTCCCATACAGAATAAGCCCACATTGATTGCGGTAGCCCCAAATTTGGCGGTGTCACTGGCAATAGCCAGGTCACAGGCCGCTACCAGCCCGGTGCCATTGGCTACGGCAAACCGGTGAACCGATGCGATTACCGGCTTGGCCATATTGGCAATGGTCAGGTTCATTTCTTCCATAAGTCTGACCCAGTCCAGGTACTCTTCCATCGACTTGCCGTCTACGTAGTTCACATCGATCCCGGTACAAAAGTCCCTTCCATTGGCGTTGATCACAATTACATTTACTTCTGGATCCTGATCAAGCTCCCTCAAACTTGCATTAAGCTCCGCGGCCATCTGAAGATTAAAGGTATTACTTGCCTCAGGCCGATTAAGCGTAATGGTACCTATCTTGTCTTCTACAGATTTTAGCACGGTATCATATTCCACATTTCCCACCCCTTCTTTTGTGCTTTTACGGGTCAACCCCTTTAAGACCCTGATGGCCGCAATTACCCAGTCAAATCAACGTCCAATGCCCAGGTTAACTTACATTAGGTTAACTCGCCTTATCCATTTTATAATACAGCTTCAAAGCGAATCTGCCAAAAAAAGACCGCCCGGGATCCTGACGACATCCCAAGTTTATGGGATCTCTTTGAAGCGGCAATTGTCCATGCTGATAACCCTTCGAGGGTTACCCGTAATGCCTTCATTGTTTGTTATAATAAAGTGCGCCAGCAGCGTGGCATCAAATGGAATATCACCGTGGCGCTGTATTGGATTCGCCCCTACACCTATTTAAACCTTGATGAAAGAAACCGAAGTTATTTATTAGGGAATAGCAGCCAACTTGTATCAGATTTTTACATATGTTAAAAACCGGGATACCCTTCATTCCAGCAAGGTTAGTGGTGTTCTGCTTTATGCCAAAACCGATGAAGCGATCACTCCAAACCATGATTATATGATGAGCGGCAACCGAATAAGCGTTAAGACTTTGGACTTAAATGCTGAGTTTACTGAGATAAAAGAACAATTAGATCTATTGCTCAATAATGCGTTTAGATAATCCCAGCAGTACAGGCCTTACTCTTTAAATTCTCTATCCTTTCCCTTCCTTTCCCTAGCCTTTGCCGGTTCCTTTTTTACCGAAACCGGCTCCGAATTTTCGAGAGTGCAATTCCCCTCCGCTGGCCCAATTCTCCCGGTCGTATTCGTCAATTAATACCGTCACCCACTCCGGTTCCACCTGTAAGATCCGCGTAGCTTCCGCGGTTATTGCGGTGACCAGTTCTTGTTTCTGATCTTCCGTGCGGCCTTTGGCCATTTTAATCGTTATGATCGGCATCTATAATCCTCCCTGCCTGCCTCATTATTCCCATGTATAAAGGTAGTTCGGCAAAATGCCCTGATCTCCTTCCCCCTGCTTCAACGAGCCTCCCACCACCCTCCCCCGAACCCGACCCCCGGAACTTCTAAACGGAATAGGAATAAAATATATAAAACCTCTAAAATAAGGGAGTCAGAGCCATGGATAATTATTATTATAATTCCGCCTGTCCCAGACAGTGCCCGCATCTGCCCGCTTGCGACGATTCGAATGGAATGCCCCGTCCCGGCCAGGCTTGTGCGGGAATGCAGCCGCCAAACTACTGCAGCCTGAAACCGTCAATCTCTAATCCCTCGTTGGATTACACGGTGGCGGTCCCGATCAACTTGGCTAAATCCCTGGAAGGCAAATATTTCGTGGGCTACGCGGATAACCTGGCCTTTGGCCAAGA
>CAZKWP010000158.1:0-3944 GCA_964556555.1 uncultured Syntrophomonadaceae bacterium | reverse complement strand
CTTGCCGTTGCGTTTCAGACGGTGAAAGAGGGTGAGAAGATCGGCGTAGAGGTCATAAACCGCAGGGAAGGCTTGCAACACGGTGACAGGATTGTGGTCACGAATTACGAGCGGCTTCATTACTTCAATGCCGATGACTTCCAAGGCGTTGTGTGCGATGAAAGTTCGATCCTCAAACATTTCACAGGTGCAACGCAAATGCATGTAACGCGGTTCATGGTAAAAATACCGTACCGCTTGCTATGCACAGCGACGGCCGCACCTAACGATTATATTGAGTTGGGTACATCTAGCGAGGTCTTGGCAGAACTTTCGCACTCTGAAATGTTGACGCGTTTCTTTAGACAGCTTGACGACAAGGGTCAAAAGAAGGAATTGCGCGAACAAGGAAACAATGAGAAGCTAGCGCAACACTTCGCAAAACTTTCATTCCGTGTACATCAGTCAATCGGTCAATGGCGGTTAAAGCGTCATGCAGAAAATGACTTCTGGCGTTGGGTGTGCTCATGGGCGCGTGCTAGCCGTAAACCGTCAGATTTGGGTTTTGACGATACAGGTTTTATCCTTCCAGAACTGAAAGAGTTCAACCACATAATTACACCGCACACACCGCCTGAAGGTATGTTGTTCACACTTCCAGCAATAGGATTACAGGAGGAAAGGGAAGAAAGGCGGCGAACACTTACGCAGCGGTGTGAGTTTGTTTCCGGTCTTGTTGACCATAAATCACCGGCTGTGATTTGGTGCCACATGAATGAAGAGGGTAAAACGCTTGCAAAGATGATACCCGATTCAAGGGAGATTGCTGGATGTACGCCAGACGATGAGAAGGAAGAGATTTACAGGGAGTTTTCGGAAGGCAAGTTAAGGGTTCTGGTTATCAAGCCTAAAATAGGAGCATGGGGTTTGAACTGGCAACACTGCGCACATGTCGTCACGTTTGCCTCTCACAGTTACGAGCAGTACTACCAGTCCGTGCGCCGGTGCTGGCGTTTCGGTCAAAAGAACCCGGTTAGGCTTGACGTTGTTGCGACACTTGGAGAGTCGGGAGTCATATCGAACATGCTTAGGAAGGCGGATCAGGCTGACGCCATGTTCCGCCTGTTGGTGGAACACATGAAAGAATCACAGAAAATCAAACGCCCGGAAGCGGGCAACAAGGAAATGGAGTTGCCATCATGGCTATGAAGGATCAGATTATCACACCTAACTATGCCCTGTACAACGGGGACTGCGTTGAGGCTATGCGTGAGATGAAAGATGAAAGCGTACACCTGTCCGTTTATTCACCTCCTTTCGCCGGGCTATACGTTTATTCCAGCGATGAGCGCGATATGTCTAACGCTGTTGACTATACCGAGTTCATGCGGCATTACAAATTTTGCGTGGAAGAGGTTCACCGCATAACGTTTGCCGGAAGGATGACCGCAGTACACTGCATGGACATAACGAGCGGTAATAGTTATTGCGATCACCTGCTGGATTTTCCGGGTGACATCATAAGACTTCACGCGGAATGCGGTTTTGACTATGTTGCGCGTTATCACGTCTGGAAAGAGCCTTTGACAATACGCAACCGCACGATGATGAAAAGTCTTTCGCACAAGTGCCTTGTCAACGATTCGACGCGGTGCTCAATCGCAAACGCGGATTACCTTTTGATTTTCCGCAAGCATGGTGAAAACGCAGTCCCTGTTGTGCATCCAACCGGACTTACAAACTATGCCGGTGAAAAACCGGTACCGGATAACATCCTTCCTTATCGCGGTTGGAAAGGGAGTCAGCTTGAAAACCGTTACAGCCAATGGGTATGGAGGCAGTACGCAAGCGCGTTCTGGGATGATGTGCGCCTTGACCGTACGCTTCCTTTCCGTGAGGCAAAGGAACAGGACGATGAGCGTCACGTACACCCGCTTCAGCTTGACGTTATCGAGCGGGCCTGCGTATTGTGGTCTAACCCGGGGGAAGTGGTTCTTACACCGTTCATGGGTGTCGGAAGCGAGTGTTACGGCGCGGTGCTGAACGGGCGCAAGGCAATCGGGATAGAGTTGAAATCGTCGTACTACCGTCAGGCTGTGAAGAACATGCTGTCCGCGACCGAAGGCAACCAAACCGACACGCAGACTTTGATCTAAGGAAACACGAAAGGAAACTGAATGAACATCACGAAAGACGATATTGAAACACTGGCGCGTATCGAGCAGGTACACGCACGCAAGGCCATAGACTACAGCACGTCGGTAATAAACGCTGGCATGGCAAAGACACAGCGGAAGTTTACGGAAGTGCTGCGGAAGGTAAGGCTGTTGCTTGACGACAAGAACAAGACGTGTGCGGGGTGCGAAGAAGAAAACCATCCATGCGATGATTGCAGATACTGTAACCGCAACCCAGACTTGACGGACAATTTCAGCTGGAGAAGGGAAACGGAATGATCTGCAATCCACGCATTGGCCAGACCGTGCAACTATGGTACGCCGAGAAATGGCGTCCGTGGGTTACAATTCACGGCTTGACAGGAACGGTTGTAAAGCGTTCTATCGGAAGGCCGCGAAACCACATGATCGAAGTCGAAGGGCGCAAGGTAATCGTCCCGTGCGGAAACATCAGGAAGGTTTGAAAAAAAAGCGGTTTACTCCGTACACCGAAATGCTGATAATGCAATCGACATCGAAGGGATGCTGAACGTATGAGAGAACAACACGAAATGACTGATTCTATTGAGCAACTCGTCAACCGGCATATCGCACGGCTCATGACCAATCTGGAGGCGGCTAACTGCCCAGAGGTTTATAAGCAAGCGGCTAAGGCCGAATTGACTTGGCTCAGGTCGGATCTGAAAGAACTAACAGCAAACTGAAAGGCCGGTAACAAATGGATAACGGTTTTCCTTACTTCCAGTTTTGCCCTGACCGTTGGCTATCCGGTAAAATTTCCTCATTCGACTTGGATGAACAAGGCCTGTTTCTGCACCTGTGCATGACATCGTGGATTGATAAGGGAGTGTTCAACATCTGTTCAACGCTTCTACAGCGTAAGTTCAGAAAAAGTAAAGAGTGGGTTGAAACAACCGTTGAAAGCTTTGTTGAGTGCGGGATTATTGAAAGATCGGATGATGGATTAAGAATCAAGTTCATAGAAGCGCAACTATCCGGAGTCCTTTCAAAACGTGAATTACTGTCAGCAGCCGGACGCGCATCGGCAAAGGCAAGACAGGAAGCCAGAAAGAAAGAACCAAAGAAAGACAATAATAAGAAGAGAAGAGAAGAGAAGAGAAGAGTAGATTGTTCAACATCTGTTGAACATCTGTTGAACGAATGTTCGTTGTTTTCTTCTCCAGAATTTACAACCCTTTGGAACTCATGGGAGAAACACAGGATCGAGATTAAGAAGCCTTTGACCGGAGAGGCTATTAAAAAGCAGCTCGCAAAACTTGAATCATGGGGAATCGAACGCGCAACGGCGGCGATATCAAATTCAATCGCAAACGGATGGCAGGGAATATTTGAGGACAAGAACTGTAAACCAGCATCCATAGTAGACCGCAAGCAAGAGGCCTACGAAATCGAGCTTGCCCGTCAGCGTGCCCGTGGAGGTCTTCCGTTTGACGAAGCGGCGACAAGTGAAAAGGATAAACAGGCGGAAAAGCGCAGACTGTTCCATTGGGCCGCGTGCGACGGGAAATGTAAGAACTGGAACACGGTTAACCTTTGGTGCGAGAAGGACGTTAAGAAACAGCCTGTGAAAGCCGAAGAGTGCAGGGAGTTTGAAAATACTAACGACGATTTGAGCGGCGCGTAGTCGCGTCCGCTCGAAATGCTGGTTGGGAGTTTCCCCATCCTCGCCAGCATCAACAATAACACGGGGCAGGAGATAGAGACATGAGTATCATGAGTATCGAGAAGAAGCCAGAACGGGAACCGCAGGTGGAGATTGAAGTCTGC
>CAZKWP010000157.1:0-4022 GCA_964556555.1 uncultured Syntrophomonadaceae bacterium | reverse complement strand
GTTGATTTTGTCCTAACCCCAGACAGACCAAAGCTGAAAATAAAATATACCCAATACAATTATGTAGATGAACCAGAAAGGATCGCTTACATTGATACAAGTTTATACGGTATCCCTTTTGAAGGTATTGATGCTTACCGGAATGGGACGGGTTCAATGAAAGGGGTTATTGCCAAGACTTTTACTTTGTTTGATCAAAGAGGGGAAGCGATGGACCGGGCCAGTCTGGTTACCTGCTTGGCGGAAAGTCTATTTTACCCAAATTTTGCGCTGCAAGACTATATTAGCTGGCAAGAAATTGACGAAACTCACGCCAAGGCGACTATAACTTATTACGGAATATCCGCAAGCGGAATCTTTACCTTTAACGAGGACGGCGCGATGACCAGTTTTACCACCGATGACCGGGAATATACTGATACCAAAGGTAATATTAAAAAGGTAAAGTGGTCGGCAGTTTGTGGAGATTACAAAGAGGCGGATGGAATCAAACATCCAGCAACCCTAAAAGCCGTATGGCACTTTGAAACTGGAGACCTCGTATATTTTGATGGCCGGGATATAACCATAAAGTACGATGTGACCAAGTAAACTGTTATTTTTATTGGTTTTATTTTCTTATAACTATCCACAAATTTACGGAATCATAGCTGACTTCGGCCTTCGATTCCGGAATTCTGGTTTGGCGTAAGACCTCCCGAAATTTATCGGGTGCATCTGGGCCAAGTCTCTCTGCGAGGTGTTTTTCCCAATCCGGATTATTTTCCTTCATTTTACATGCGACCTCTTCCATGAGCTCAGGCGTCGCAAAACCACCGCCAATGAAGGTCATCCCGCCAGGGGCCAATACGCGATAGACTTCATTGAATCCCTCAACCTGGTTCTCCCAGAAAAAAACCGACCCGCGGCTGACAATCAATTGCGCGTAGTCATCCGGAAATGGAAGGGCTTCGACGTTTCCCAGTACAGTATCAACTCGGTCCGACAGTCGGCGCTCGTTTATATTTTCGTGGGCGAATTCCAGCATTTCCGGGTCAAGGTCAACCAGCCGGACCTGTAGATTGCTTTTCTCAGCTAAAGCAAGGCCTAGATACCCGTTGCCGGTACCGATATCAAGACATACTCCTTTTGTAATGCCGCTTTTCTGGAGAAAATCATCCGCTAGCAACGGAAACACCGGGTAGATGATCTTTTTTACAATTTCATTGAAACCCTTTTTGTCTTTCATAAAAAATAAATCTCCTTATTATTTTGTTAAGACTATTTTGTTGCGGCCATTTTATTCAATATATTTCGGCTCTCAATCCACCCGGGTCCATTTCTTTAGCGGTCGGATCAAGAAAAATTCGAGCAGCATCAGAATGATCAATAGTACAACCACCCAGGCAAACAGCTTTTCGGTTTCCAGATACGCTCTCGAAATGTAGATCCTCTGACCCATCCCATCGGCTGCGCCCAGCATTTCCGACATGATGGTCAGCCTAAGAGAAGACGCCAATCCCAGGGAAAAACCGGTGATCAGGTGCCCGCGCATGCCCGGCAAGTAAATTTTGCTTAATTTTTTCAAGGGGGGCATTCGGTATACATCTGCCATCTGCTTTAAGCCGGGATCGATCGAGTTGATACCAGATGCGGTATTCAGATGCATGATTGGGAATATGAGCAAGGCAACCAGAAATACGGTCATCTTGGTTCCCATACCAAACCAGACCATTGCCATGGTGACAAAGATGATAGCCGGTACTGAGAGTAAGAAGGTAATCGTCGGCTGCATCATCAATTCTATTTTTTTAAAGATTCCAGCGACTACGCCGGTGATAGTCCCGATTGTCAGACCAAGGAGCAGACCGGTTAGCTGCCGGGAAAAAGTAATCTTTAGATTTTCGGTCAACTCGCCGCTGCAAACTATTTCGGTAAAGGCGCGCCATGTTACGAGCGGCGATGGAATGATCACCTGGCTGTACTGCAGGGACAGCAACTGCCATCCCAGCAGCACAAAACCGACGCCAAGAGTGTACCACAGTCTTTTATTATTGGCGGAAAAATCCATCATCTGGCAACTTTCCCCCGAATGCCTTGATATCTGCCGTTGTGGTCAGTTCTTTAAAGAAGTTCATGATTTCCTCTTTACATTCCGCAGCCGGCTTAGGGTTCAGGCGGGCATATTGGATTGATTGCGTAACCGCCATTGCTTTCATGGTCGGAACATGCTTCTCCACAATCGGGCCGGCTTCCAGTCCATGTTCGTTGACCCAGGCGGCTTCTTCTATATAGGCTTTCTCAAATGCGGCAATCTGCTCCGGCGAAGCTCCGCTGCCATTGATCACGATTATCCCGGCCATTGGAAAGTTCTTGCCTGCTTGTCCCGGGAGCTTATTCCATTCTTCGGTTAAATCAAGCACCCGGTTAAGCTCCAGATTACCTTTTTTCGCGTTTAAAGAGGCGATGCTCGATTGAGGCTCGTTAAGCACCGCGTGTTTTACCTGACCCGAAATCAAACGCTGTGAAGCCTCCGTCATATCGAGATATGTAATTTTCAGATCTTGATCCGGATCAATGCCGTTTTTGATCAGGAGATGACGGAAAATGAGATCATGGATTCCGCCCTTCCCGGAAACAACGACTTCTTTTCCTTTTAGATCCTGGATGGATGAAATGTCGTTCTCAGTGCTCATAACGTAGAGCATGCCCCAGACCGTTACCATCAAAAGCTGCGTGTCCATACCTTTATTATAGGTCAACAACGCGTTGCTCAGCGGCGTGCTGCAAAGATCGACTTCCTTGGAGGTAATCATCGCGGTTAGCTGTTCACCGCTCTGCCATGGATTAAGGCTTATATTGACGTTTTTCTCGCTCATTGTTGCCAGCGGATAGGTAACGGGACCGGGCGCGCTGCCAATCTTCAGGTTCAGCTGCTCAAACGAAACAGGGGCAGCCTCGGTTTTTCCAGCTTCTGTACCGGGGGTGTTTCCTCCGCATCCTACTGCGCCAATGATTAGCGCCAGGCTAAGGAAGAGGATTAAAATTCTTTTTTTCAGCAACTATCCCACCATCCCTATATTTGTTTTGGTTTTTTGTAAAGCACACAGGATTTCTTCTTCCAGTGCATTTTTATACCCCGGGTCTTTTTTGTCTGCCGAGTTCATCGTGATATCCAATGCAATACGACCAGGCCGGCCATCAATGACGATAATACGGTCGCCGAGTTTTATCGCCTCCCGGATATCGTGGGTCACCATAATGCTGGTGCACAGGTGCCAGGCTTCAAGTCTCAGGAGCAAATCCTGCATTTCGGTTTTCAGGGCTTCATCAAGTCCGGTAAAAGGCTCGTCAAGCAAAAGCAAATCGGGTTGGATGACATAGGCGCGCCCGATAGAAACCCTTTGCTTCATTCCGCCGCTCAATTGTTCAGGATAATACTCGCCGAATTCCTGCAGCCCGATTTTCTGCAGCACCTGTCGTACGGTCTTCTTTCTCCAGGCCTTATCCTTGTTTAGTTTGTAAAGTCCGACCTCCATATTTTGCTCCACGGTCATCCACGGCAGAAGACGCGGTTCCTGGAACACATAGGCCAGCCGCTCAGCGCCCGAAGTAACAGACCCGGAATTGGGCTTTAATATCCCGGCAAACACATTCAAGATGCTCGTCTTGCCAACGCCGGAAGGGCCGAGCAGGCAGATGAACCGGTTGTTCCCCCCTTTCAGGCTGAAGTTGCTGAGCACCTTAAGCTTCCCATAGGTTACGGTAATATCGCGTATTTCGAACAAAGCCGGCCCCCCTTAGATCTCGCTAGATCTCGCTGTTTTTCATCGCTTCACGGAAAATATCCCAGCCGGTCCACTTGAGTCCAACCTGGTTCGCTCTAATGATTTCGGGAAAATCAGTTCCGGGGGCCACTGGGACAAAAGCCTGTTGCCGGAGTAAATTCTGTACCTTCGGGGCAAGCAGGAAGTCGCCAACTTTAAGCATTCTTTCGTCAAGACCCTTTTTCCAGACCATTATTTGCGGCATGCACAGGAGTC
>CAZKWP010000156.1:0-4118 GCA_964556555.1 uncultured Syntrophomonadaceae bacterium | reverse complement strand
GCGGCGATGCGGCCGAGAATCGCCGAAGCAGCAGCTACGGCCGGATTGGCCAGGTAGACCTCGCTCTCAGTGTGGCCCATCCGTCCCACAAAGTTGCGGTTGGTGGTGGAAATGGCGCGTTCTCCTTTGGCCAGAATCCCCATATGTCCGCCCAGACAAGGACCACAGGTGGGCGGGCTGATTATGGCGCCGGCATCGATAAAGATTTCTAAGAGTCCTTCTTTTAAGGCTTGCCGGTAAATGGCCGGGGTCCCCGGGATAATCAGGGTTCTGACTTCCGGTTTTACCCGCTTATTTTTCAGGATGCCGGCAGCCAGCCGCAAATCATCCATTCGGCCGTTGGTACAAGAGCCGATCACGGCCTGGTCGATCTGGATATCGGTCAATTGGCTGACCGGCTTCACGTTTTCCGGGGCGTGGGGAATCGCGACCTGGGGTTCGAGTTTGGTCACATCGTATTCAAAGACCTGGCTGTATCTGGCATCCGGGTCGCTTTGGTAAACTTGATAATCGCGCTGGGCGCGTTTACGCCCTTGCGGAGTTTGGTCGTTGACGTAGGCCAGGGTAATTTCATCTGGGGGGATGATCCCGTTTTTGCCTCCGGCTTCAATCGCCATATTGCACATGGTGAAACGGCCATCCATCCCAATCTGCTGGATGGCTTCGCCGACAAACTCCATCGCCTGGTAACGGGCGCCGTCAACCCCGATTTGTCCGATCGTATAGAGGATCAGGTCTTTTCCGCCTACCCAGGCTGGCAATTGGCCAAAGTAAATAAATTTGATGGATTCCGGCACCTTAAACCAGCACTCGCCGGTAGCCATGCCGGCTGCCATGTCCGTACTGCCGACGCCAGTCGCGAAAGCGCCCAGAGCCCCGTAAGTACAGGTGTGGGAGTCAGCCCCGATAATCATATCCCCGGGTAAGACCAGACCCGCCTCCGGCAGCAGGCAGTGTTCGATTCCCACCTGGCCGCCTTCAAAGTAGTTGGTGACGCCGAATTTCCGGGCAAACTCCCGGACCCCCTGGATTTGCATCGCGGACTTAATATCTTTGTTGGGCGCAAAGTGGTCCATAACCAAGAAGATTTTATCTTGATCAAAAACGCCGTTAAGCTTTAGCTTATCAAATTCGTTAATCGCTACCGGGGTGGTAATGTCATTGCCCAGCACCCCATCCAGCCGGCAGTTGATTAACTCGCCCGGTTCCACGTGAGTTTTCCCCGCGTGAGCCGCCATGATTTTTTCGGTAATTGTCATTCCCATTAGGCAAACCTCCCCAAAAAGTTCCTGTAGTCCCGAGAGCTGACTCGGGGAGACTAAAGTATATCAAATTATACTAAATAACCGGGACCTGGAGCAACTATTTTGTTAGAATGACGGCAAAAGAGGCTTTCGGTCGGCAAATTTGAGCCGAAAGAACAGGTAAAGTTGTCTCAATTCTAGTCAACAAAAGCTGCAGACGGGCGTGAATTCAAGAAGCCTAAAACGCCTTTTAATGATTTGCTTGGTTTAACTAAAAAGCATCTTGACATACTAAATGAAAAAGTATAATCTTTAATCATAAGGCACCCCCCAGGGGAGGGGGTATAAAAAGCATGCGGGAGTCAAACGGCTTAAGGGAGGTGATTTTTTTGTGGCTCAGGTAAATGAGTCTGAGCGCAAGGAAATAATTGATCGACTCAGAACCGTTCAAGGACACCTTAGCGGAATAGAAAAAATGATCCTGGAAGGTCGCGAGTGCGAGGATATTCTATATCAATTGACCGCTATTCGAGCCGCAGTGGATAAACTGACCGTGAAATTGGCTGAGCAATATCTGCTTTGTTGTCATTTGTCCGCTGAGGATAAAGGGTTGACTTCGGACGCAGCTTTTCGCAAGGCGCTCCAGACTATGCTAAAATTAAATCATTAAGGGAAATGTATAGAAAAATAAGAGCATTAGGGGCACGGTTTGAAAAAATAAGATGAGGGGGGCAGAATTATGAGTGACAATGCGGTACACGTTACGGATCTCACTTTTGATAAGGAAGTGCTTAAAAACGAGACGCCGGTTTTGGTGGATTTTTGGGCAGGTTGGTGCGGCCCCTGCAAAATGATCGGACCGGTCGTAGAAGAGTTGGCTGTAGAGTACAAGGATCGGGTAAAGGTAGCCAAGGTGGATGTGGACAGCAATCGGCAGGTAGCGGGCAAGATGGGTGTTATGAGCATTCCGACGCTGATCATGTTCAAAGACGGACAGGAAATTGACCGGTTTATCGGGATGACTGGCAAGGAGCAGCTGAAACAGAAAATAAACCAGCACTTAACTTAAAGTTAATCATAAAGCGCTAATTTACCATTTCGTAGAGTACGGCTAGAGTACGGCAATTGTTTGACGACTGCTAACGAGTCGTTTTAAGGGGTTGATAGGCGGCGATGATGGCTTCGGCAACTTTGATGCCATCTACTGCTGCGGAGATGATCCCGCCGGCATACCCGGCTCCTTCACCGGCCGGGTATAAACCGCGGACATTGGTTTGATAAGAAGAATCCCTTTCAATCCGGACCGGTGAAGAACTGCGGGTTTCTACCCCGGTCAGTACGGCATCGGGCCGGTCAAAGCCTTTCAGTTTACGGCCGAAATCAGTTGCAGCCTCCTTGAGTGTGCTAACCACATAATCAGGGAGGCATTCGTTTAAGGGTGCCAGGGTAAAGCCTCTGGAATAGGTGGGAGTTACGGCTCCCAATTCCCGGGAGGGTCGGTTTAAAAGGAAGTCGCCTAATAACTGGACCGGGGCCTGATAGTTTTTTCCGCCCCAGACATAAGCTTGGCGTTCCCAACGCCTTTGAAATTCTACGCCGGCCAGCGGATGAGCGCTCTGAAAGTCCCCTGGCTTGACCCCTACCAGCAGCGCGCTGTTGGCATTTTGGGCATCGCGGGCGTAATTGCTCATACCGTTGGTTACCACCCCTCCCGCCTCGGAAGCTGCCGCTACTACGTACCCGCCCGGACACATGCAGAAGGTATAGGCGGACCGGCCGGTTGGCGAGTGATACGATAATTTATAGTCAGCCGCCCCCAGGCGGGGATGGCCGGCTAATTCTTTGAACTGGGCCAGGTCAATCAGGGGCTGGGGATGTTCGATCCGCAGACCGATGGAGAAGGGCTTGGGACTGATTTTTACTCCGCGTTCCAGCAAGCGGGCAAAAGTATCGCGGGCGCTGTGTCCGACAGCGAGCATGACTGCCTGTGCCGGGCAGGTTTCCGTTTCGTTGATGACCACTCCGCTGATCGCATCCCTGGCAAGGGTTATATCGGTAACTTTACAGTTAAACCTAACTTCCCCGCCGTAAGCAATGATTTTGCGGCGGATTTTTTTAATCACTTCCCGAAAAACATCGGTACCTACGTGCGGTTTATAAGAGTACATGATTTCCGGAGGAGCGCCGGCTTCGACCAGTTCCTCCAGGACTTTGCGGCAGCGGGGGTCCCGGATCAAAGTAGTCAGCTTTCCGTCCGAAAAGCTGCCGGCCCCGCCCTCTCCAAACTGGACGTTAGCCTCCGGGTCGAGTTCGCCGGTTTCCCAGAACCGGGCTACCTTTTGGGCGCGGGTATCGATATTCGGGCCGCGCTCTAAAAGCAGCGGGGCATAGCCTTGCGCCGACAGAATCAGTCCGGCAAACAGGCCAGCCGGGCCACTGCCGATGATAATCGGGCGCTGCCCTAATTTCTGCGTTCCCGGAGCCACCGGCTCGTATTTAAGCTGCGGGGTCTGGGAAACATCCCGGTCCCCGCTGAATTTAGCCAAGAGCGGTGATTCGTTGGCCACCGCTGCGTCAACCGTATAAACGAAATAGATGATTCCCGGTTTGCGGGCATCGATCGACTGTTTAAAAATGCGGTACTCCAATAGCTGGTTTTCTTTAAGCCGCAGTTTCTTGGCCACTTTCAATTTTAGGCGGTCGGGGTCTTCCTCGAGCGCCATTTTGATCCCGGATACTCTTATCATCCTGCTGATCCTTTAAGGCTGCGTTTTATTTACCGCAGCATTTTTTATATTTTTTACCGCTGCCGCAGGGGCAGGGATCGTTTCTTTCAATTTTATCTTTATCGGCCTTGGTAATCGGGGTCGGTTT
>CAZKWP010000155.1:0-4137 GCA_964556555.1 uncultured Syntrophomonadaceae bacterium | reverse complement strand
ATCAGGTCGCTGTGATTGCCGACCGCCGTCAGTTCAAGGGCGCCTGTGATATAGGCATCCGCATGATCGGTTGCGCCTTCCATCACGGCATAGCCGTCCACGGGCATGTCCGACTCGGGATCGTATTCTGCGATCAGTTCGTCAAAAGTCGTGCCGGAAGCAAGCTTGTCCAGCGCTGTGTTGGCGTCTTCCTCGATGTTGGAAAGGGCCTCGGCCAGCAGGATGTCCGCAGCCTCATCGTAGCTGCTGTTGCGCAGCAGGCTGATCGCACTGGCCATCTCCTCATCCAGCGGAATAAGCACCTCGCGTACCATTCGCACGCCTTCCGGGATATAGTACACCGTTGTGCCGCTGTTGGCGCTGGTTGCATACGATGTCGGGTCCTCGGTGATCGTCACCTTGTCGGCGGCAACATATTCGTCATATTGGGCCTGAATCTCCGCTTCGGTGGGGCCAATGTCGCCCACTTCCGCCTCATAGGCATTTTCATAAGAAATCGGATAGGTAAAGTTTTCGAGATACTCTTCACGCGTGATATCCGCACCCTCAAACAGGGTCTCCGCGTAGGCTTCCTCGGCAGCCAGAAGCTCCTCGTCGGTATAGTCTTCCGGAAGATCCGCAGTCACCTCGTCCAAATAATAGTACTCGACGACATTTGTGACCAGATAGTCGATCATATTCTGCTCGGCTTCCGCCATCTCCTCGTCCGTCAACACGTCGTATCCCATCTCTACAAATTTCTGGCTGATCACCTCGTTGATAACGACCTCATCCAACGCTTCCTGCTCGATGCCGGCGAGCACCGTTTCATCCTCAATGTCCTCGCCACTGTAGTACGCGTTGTACAGCAGCTGGGTATAAATCTCGTCATACGCATCCTTATAGATCGCCACGCCGTTGACTTCCGCCACGATGACCGTAGACGCGTCCGCCGTAGCCGTGGGGCTAACCGAAGCGGATGCCGAAGCCGCCGCGTCGTTCAGCAACAGGGTGGCACAGCCGCTCATCAGCAGCACAGCCGATATCAGGGCAGCGAATACGCCGATCAGTCTTTTCTTCAAAACCAAACCTCCAAACGCTTTGCGCGTGTTTTTCTGACTTTATCATGACAAGAATACAACCTGCCGCTCCAAAAGTAAAGTCTGGCACAAATCGTTCATACTTATTTTAACTTTGCGTATCGGAAATCTTCATACTGAATTTGAATTTATTGTCCGTATAAGATACAATATAGCGTAGTCAATAGATTGCAGCGTCCGACGAGGCGAACCGCAGGCCGCCCTGCCCGCGCCGCGCAAACGGGTTTAAGGTATTATATTGGAAACGGCACGGGACACGAAGCATGAACGAAAAAGACAAGACGCAGGAAGGCATCGTACAAAAGGACAGAGGGCGGGAGGTATCCAGCTGGCTGCTATCGATATTTGCGGCTGTCCTTATCGCACTGGCGCTGCGATTTTTTGTATTTGAATTCATCCGTGTGGACGGCGACTCCATGCTGCCCACGCTGCAGAATAACGAATACGTCTTCATGGAGCGGGTAACCTACTGGTTTTCCGGTCCGGAACGGGGCGATATCGTCATCTGCCATTTTCCGAACAGCACGGATACTTACGTCAAGCGCGTCATCGGCGTGGGCGGGGATACGCTGCGCGTCACGGATGGCGTGCTTTACATCAACGATGTAGCCAACTACGATTATTTTGACGACCGGATGGCGCGGGATATGAATGAGATCACAGTGCCGGAGGGCTGCGTGTTTGTGATGGGCGACAACCGCAACAACTCCTCCGACTCGCGCATGGTCGGCGCGCTTTCGCTGGATATGATTTTGGGCAAGGCAATGTTCGTCATATGGCCGCCCGAAGAAATCGGCAGTTTATAAGCCGCAAACAGCGCATACCGCAATACATCGAAGGAATACACAAGCTTCTATGGAATACGCTTTGGGTGACATCGTACAGATGAAAAAGCCTCATCCGTGCGGGGAAAACAAGTGGAAGATCATCCGCGTCGGCATGGACGTTAAGCTGAAGTGCTTAAAATGCGGCCACATTGTCATGCTCTCTCATGAAATTTTTATCAAGCGACTGAAAAGGATATTGCCGGATGTACAATGATAAGCTTAACTCGGACAATCTGGCCGCCGAAAACGAATCCCGAATGACCCGCAAAAAGCAATACCAGGCCCGTGAGCGCTGGAGCTGGGCTTTTTCGCTGCTGGCCGCTTTGGCCATCGCGCTGACACTGCGTTTTTTCGTGTTCGAATTCATCCGTGTGGAAGGCGAATCCATGATGCCAACGCTGCTCGACGAGGAGTACGTCTTCATGGAAAAGGTAACCTACTGGTTCTCCGAGCCGCAGCGCGGCGACATCATCATCTGTTCGTATCCAAACCATACCGATACCTATGTGAAGCGCGTGATCGGCATGGGGGGCGACCGCATCCGCGTTACGGACGGCGTGCTCTACATTAACGACGTGGCCAACTACGATTATTTTAATGGCGTCATGAACTATGACATGGCCGAGGTGATGGTGCCGGAAGACCATGTGTTTGTAATGGGCGACAACCGCAATGCCTCCATGGACTCCACCAATCCCTCCATCGGGCCCTTGCCGGACTCCATGGTGCAGGGCAAGGCGCTGTTCATCATCTGGCCGGTCGATCAAATGCACGGACTGTAATTCTTAATCAACAGAATGGAGAATAACGTTTAATGGATACCAAAGCATTCTATAAGATCACCTATGGGCTGTACATCGTATCGACCCGATGCGACGGCAGAGACTGCGGCTGCATCGTCAATACGCTGCAGCAGGTGACGTCCGAACCAGCCAAATTGTCGGTCGCCATCAATAAAAGCAACTTCACCGAAGCACTGATCGAGAAGTCGGGTTACTTTGCCGCAATGGCGCTCACGCAGGACGCGGACTTGCCGCTCATCGGCAACTTCGGCTTCAAATCGGGCCGCGATGTGGATAAGTTCGCAGCGTATCCGTTCGAGCGGGACGAAAACGGCGTGGCGTATATCACGCAGTCCGTCGCAGCGCGCTTCAGCTTAAAACTCGTGGATAAGCTGGATGTCGGCACGCACATGATCCTCGTGGGCGACGTGCTGGACGCGCAGGTGCTTTCCGAAGCCGAACCCATGAGCTACGCGTATTATCACCTCGTCAAGAAGGGCACTACGCCTAAAAACGCGCCGTCCTACCAGAAACCGAAGGCAAAATAGCCACTCGCCTCTACAAGCCGGGCTTTCACCCGGCTTTTTGTTGTTTCGTACCGCACCCAGAAAATCGTAATAAAAAGCGGCGGAAAGTTTCACTGAACAGCACCCCATTTGTTAGACAGTATGGTATACTGAAAACAAATGGGGTGTTAAACTATGCCAAAAGGGAAACCAAACAAACGCTACACGCCAGAATTCAAGGTGATGGTTATAGAAACCATGCAAAAGGAAAAGCTAAGTTACTGCGAAGCTGCACGGCAATTTGAAGTGCCATCGGACACCAGGATAGCCTCTTGGGAGCGCATTTACCTGACGGAAGGCCCAGAGGGTTTTCGGATTGAGCGGCGTGGTCGTGGCGGCAAAAGCCGGGTTCAACTGCCAAAAAAAATTGAGGAAGACCTGCTTGCAGAGGTGCAGCGACTTCGTGCGGAGAATGCCTATCTAAAAAACTTGCAAGCCTTGGTTTTGGAAGACGAGCGACGCCAGCACAAAAAACGCAGGTGATTGAAAAGCTGAGGCGAGAATTCAAGCTCGAATTGCTGCTTGAGGTAGCAGAATTGCCGAGAGCGACCTTCTACTATCATTCGAAGCGCAGCAGGCAAACGGACAAATATGCTGCTGAAAAGGAAATGATTACAGCCATCTATCACGAGAACAAAGGCCGTTATGGATACCGCCGTATTTCGACGGAACTGTGCAAACGTGGGTTTATGCGAAACCACAAGACAGTACAGCGGCTAATGAAGGAATTAAGACTTGTCTGCCGTGTGCGAATGAAGAAGTATAAGTCCTATAAAGGTGAAATCGGAAAGATAGCCCCAAACCTGCTGGAGCAAGACTTCAAGGCAGAAGTGCCAAATCAAAAATGGGTAACTGATGTGACGGAGTTCAGCTTGTTCGGCCA
>CAZKWP010000154.1:0-4144 GCA_964556555.1 uncultured Syntrophomonadaceae bacterium | reverse complement strand
TTGGGTGAAGGAGACGTTCATGCCGCCAATGATGGTGCGGCCGGCCCAAAGCAGCAGAACCACCGTCAGAGCCAAAACAATCGGCACCAGGATATATTCCAGCAGTATTTCGATAAACCGCGGCTGGTTCTGCGCTGTCTCACGGCGTTCATCCGTCTCCCCTTTTCTAAAATCGGGAAAGTAACCGACGAAAATAGTAAATGCCAGGAACCCGGTGAGGGTAACGATATACATGTAGACCTTCTCGCTCATCCCCTCATATAAGAGGGCCTGGATGGCGCTGGCAACCCCGGTTGTACCCGCTGTGATCACCAAACCGTAGAGGAGGGCGATAAAGAAGGCTTTATGCGTCATGAAGAAGGAGCGGGCAAAATCAGATTGCTCCTTGGGAAAGCCAGCCAGGTAAATGAAGGCCAGGAGGCTGATAAAGATAGCTGCTCCAACCCGGGCGGCGGCCAGGGCTGAGACCGTTGCATAGCCTGATCCGGTAATATCACGAACCGATTCACCAAAAAAATACAGGAGCAGGAAAGTCACCAGCACGGCTGCTGCATCCAGGAGATTGGCGGCTAAAAAGGCACGGGCTTGATTGATTCGGCTTTGCGCATACGTGATCGCAGCCAGACCAAAGATGGCACCCAGGGCAAAAGACCAGTGCAGGCAATTAAGGAGGAAATTGTAGGCTTCCTGCTGGGGCCAATCCAGCTGAATCCTGACCATGGTGACGGCCGTAAACGCGAGGGCGCATATAACGACCGCTGGAAAAGTCCTGAAAGCCTGGGCAGCGCCGGTAAAAACCTGCGAGATGGACCTGACAAATGAATTCATCTCTCTACCTCCCTCTATAATCTTAATTTTCTCCTTGAATTTACGATTACCATAAATAAAATAAATGGACAGAGTATGATCAGATATAAACATTTTCGATATAAGTATTTTATTTCCTGCAAACACCCATGGTAATAGGCTGGCAATGCGGAAGAAAACCTGGGGAGGCTAAGACTATTTCGTCAGCAGCTGGATAAGCAGTCCCGTATTATAGACCACGATACCCAAAGTGAAGGCGACAAATAAACTGAAAACAACGGACAGGGTCCCAAAGAGGCGGCTATTGCTTTCCTTGATTATCGTGGTTACCGTTGCCACACAGGGAATATACAGCATATAGATGATCAAAAAGGTAAAACCGCTCAAAGGGCTGAGACTGGCCGTCAGCAAGGATCCAAGATCGCCTAAGCCGGAGGAGGCATGGTACAAGATTCCCAAGGTAGATAGCGTGGTCTCTTTGGCAAAAAAACCAAAAATAAGCGCGACGATCAGTTCCCAGTTAAGCCCGGCCAGTTTTCCCACCGGCTCTAAGGATTTGCCAATCATAGCCGAATAAGAATACTCAAAAGGGCTGCCCAGTGGGAAGGTAGAAAGAAACCATACCACGATCGAGCTGACGATTACCACGTTTTTGATTCGGTTCAGGAAGTCCAGCGTTCTTTTGGCCGCTGTCTTTAATACCCGCGGCGCGGTTGGAATATGGTAAGCCGGCAGGTGGGGCAAAACATTGTCCTTTTTACGGCCGGGGAATTTCCGCTTCACGACGAAGGAAACCGCCGCACTGACTAACCAGCTCAACACAATCAGGCACGACATGACTAAGGTGGCAATGAATGGACTGAAAAAGGCCGCGGCAAGATAGATGATGACCCCGAGCCGTGCCGAACAAGGCGTGAAGGTGCTAACCAACATAACCAACAGGCGGTCGGTCCGGCTGGGGATGCTGTTTGTCCCCAGGATCGCGGTAACATTGCAGCCGTATCCCAGAATCAGGGGCGCAAAGGACTTTCCATCCATATTGATTCGCCGCATTGGGCGGTGCATCAAGTAGGCGATGCGCTCGGCATATCCCGTATCGGTAACCAGCGTGTAAAAAACATAAAAGATCAGCATCTGAGGGAAAAAAGCCAGGGCCGAGCCGATGCCCCGCAGTATTCCATCCGAAATCAAGCCCATCAGCAGGCTGGGCAAGGCGAGGGCGAGGGCTGAATCCTCGAACACCAGCACCAAGCGGTCGAATAATTCCCCAATCCCGGTGGAAACTGGTTTGCCCAAGGTAAAGCTGGTGGCAAACAAGAGTACGAAGCAGAGGATCATAATCGGAAATCCGGCATAACGATGGAGGAGGATGGCATCGAGCCGCTGCGTTCGATTATCGTCCGAGACAGCACCGCCCGGCAGTGCCCCAGCCGGCAGTAAACCGGGAGGCATGATCTCTACGATTTTTGGACCATCCCCCGGCGCCGCCGGTTCGCGTAGGTTATTTTTCATGGTTCCGCTCTCCTTAATCACTGTAAAAAAGTAATCACTGTAATCAATGTGTGCATCCTTACTTATTTATTGTGCCAATTTTCAGTGCGCTTAACGGCAATTTGGGCAGTACCCATAAAAACTTAAATGGTGATCTTCTACCTGGAATCCCTTGCTTTCGAGGTCTGCTTCAAGCTGCTGCAGCAGATCTTCCTTAATCTCGCTGATCTCACCGCACTTGCGGCAGACAAAGTGATGGTGGAAATGCTGATTTTTATCAAACAGCTCGTAGCGGTACTTTCCGTCTTTTAAATGGCTCTTGTGGATTAGGTTGTGTCGGACGAATAAATCCAAAGAACGGTAGATGGTAGCTTGCCCAATCTCGGGCATGATCTTGTTGACCTCCTGGTAAATTTCCTCAGCGGTGGGATGTTCACCAGCCAGGCTCGTTATAACCTCCAGGATGATCCTGCGCTGCCGGGTCAGTTTCATTTGGCAGCGGGACAGTAAGGCATGATAATCTTCCTCCATGATTAACTCCTTTGTCACGCGCTAATGATTTTAATTATCATTACAAACTTATGATTGAATTATATCCTACCATAAAGCTAGGTGGCAATATTTTTTTAAGCTGGTGTTTAGATTTTACATCCCCGCTTTATCCGGTTTGGGGGTTTGCTGGTCATTTTGGCAGGTAAAAGAGCAATTAAAGCGAATACTAATAACTGGTGTATGTTTGTTTGTATGTACTTGCCCAGCCTCATTTTAACCAGGCCAAGTTTCCATGATAATGCGTAGTACTTACAACAGGCAGCATAGTATTTTCAGTCGTTTAGGGGGAGCAGAATGTTGAAGCAGGGGCGGAAAAAGGTGCGCAAAGCGGTCATTCCAGCCGCGGGTTTAGGAACCCGTTTTTTACCGGCCACGAAAGCGCAGCCAAAGGAAATGCTGCCGGTGGTGGATAAGCCGGCCATCCAGTACATTGTGGAAGAAGCGGTACACTCGGGGATTGAGGATATTATCATCATCACCGGCCGGGGCAAGCGAGCGATAGAAGACCATTTCGATAAATCTTATGAGTTGGAGAGTATCCTGGAAGAGAAGAATGATTTTGAGAGACTGCGGGAGATTCGGGCGATCGTAAATCTGGTGGAAATCCATTATATCCGGCAGCGGGAGCCTCGGGGGTTGGGGCACGCGATTTACTGCGCCCGCAAGTTTATTGGGGACGAGCCGTTTGCGGTTTTACTCGGGGATGATATTGTGGTTTCCGAGACGCCTTGTTTGCGGCAGCTGATTGAGGTGCATGCGGAGTACGGCGGTTCGGTCTTGGGGGTGCAGCCGGTGCCGCTTAGCGAGGTCAGCCGGTATGGCATTGTAGCGCCGGGGACTGACCCCTCCATCAAAGCGGAACACATTCAGAGCTTGGTGCGGGTAGCGGATCTGGTGGAGAAGCCGCCGCAGGAGGAGGCGCCTTCGAATATCGCGATTTTGGGGCGCTACATTATTGAGCCGGAAATCTTCGGTTTTTTGGAGCAGCAGACGCCAGGGGCCGGCGGGGAGATACAGCTGACGGATGCTTTGCGCCACTTGAAGGAAATCAGTCCAATGTACGCTTATTCTTTTGAAGGTAAGCGTTACGACGTGGGCACCAAGATGGGCTATCTGGAGGCAACGGTGGAAATGGCCCTGCAGCGGGAGGATTTGAAAGAGGGATTTGAAGCCTATCTGCACCGGCTGCTGCGGATGTAGGAAAGCAGTTTGAAGCAGTGAAGCAGGGGGACGGTTCTCTTGCTTCACTTATCATTTCGACAAAATTCGGGAGGGGACTGTCCCCAGGAAGGAA
>CAZKWP010000153.1:3611-4236 GCA_964556555.1 uncultured Syntrophomonadaceae bacterium | reverse complement strand
TGTTTGCGCGGGCTTCGGTGAGCAGATAGCGCTCTAAGAACAACTCTCTCATGCCTGATTCGTGCTTTTGGCTCTTGCGCGTTTGAAAATACGCCCATATCGAGAATATAAACACGCACACTAGCATAATCGCAAGCCCGGCAACTATGATTTTTTCAGGTGTTGCAAGTAGCATGAATGACGCGGCAATGCTACCGAGAACTTTGAAAATGGTTTCTATGCTTAAATCTTTCATGCTCTCACTCCAAAATGGGTATAGTTTGAGTATAGCAGAAAATGTTTTTTTCTAAAAATAAAATTATCGCTTGCAAGTGAAATTTGTTTGTGCTATATTTGGGTTGTGCGAAATTAAAAAAGAGGTGAGTTAAAATGTTGAATGAAATCAAAAGTCTGATAACCAATCTGACCGCAGAAAACCTGAACGATACGTTCGACGCCTATGAACGCCTGAATAAAAGAGCGCCCCGTGTGCTGACTGCTATGGGAAAGAAAGACGTAGCAGCATCGGCCATCAGGGCTGCTTTGAACGACCTGCATCAGGCAATGCGTGATCTTCATGCAAAAATGGAAGCCGAATATTATGGTCGTTTTGACGCCGACCAGAACGAGGGCTGACATGAAAGAA
>CAZKWP010000153.1:0-3601 GCA_964556555.1 uncultured Syntrophomonadaceae bacterium | reverse complement strand
GAACGCCTTACTGACGGGCAGATTGTCAGCTACAAGTATCAGTGGCTTGTCTGCTATAAAGCAGCAGGCAACTATCTGCTATTTCAATTTGCGGACTATATGGAAATCTACAACAACGCGTGGCAGGCTGCCGACGTGCTTGTAAATGACCGCTTTCTTGCTAATGCAATCGGCGTTGTTGGCGAGATTACGCCAAGTCTTGAGCCGTATCTTGGCGGCTTTGCGCACAAAAAAGACATTATCGCCACAAATCAGAGGGTAGAGGAGTTTCGAGCGTGACAAAGACCGAGATCATTGATGTTTTGGTGGGCGCGGCAATGCTGACAGTTGCCGATTGTTGGGAAGTCCTGAATATTTCAAGCTGCGACGAGTGCCCGAAAGTGGCAGAATGTCGCATAAAACAAGCAATGGAGGAATCTAAGAATTTATGACAGATGAGCAGTTGAAAGCCCTTTTAACAGAATACGTGCATCAAGCACGATATACCGGCGCATGTGAGGCAAATTTACCGCAGCCTGATTTTGAGGCAATGCGCGATTATATCAAATCAAAGAACTTTACAACAACCGAGAGCAACGCCGACAACGTGATTAACGTGCATGTTGAGGGCAGAGTTATCAAAATTGGAGGTTATTGAATTGGAAAAAGAAACAGAATTAAAAACTTTCCGCGTGCAAATGTTCTGCGATTGTGGCGGCGAAATGAAGCCGACGGGCATGGTGCTATGCTCTCACCCGCCGCAATACCCTCACCAGTGTCAAACCTGCAATAGGCGCGAAACATACGACACGTCATACCCGCACTTAGAATACAAGGCGGTTGCGAATGGATAAAATCAAAGTAATTCTCAAGCACGTTACGCCCGAATTTGTCGTGAACGAGGCTGTTGGAATGCCATACGACACGCCGCCAAGCTCTGAGCTGACTAGCAAGGTTATCGGCGTTAAGAAGCATCTTTCTTGCGCTGAACATATCGTAATGAATTGGCACGTTATCGGGTCTAGTAGGCTTGAGCTGCAAGAGCACATGCGGCATAGAATGGCAAGTCCTACCGCGAAAAGCACAAGATACACGCTTGACAAGGATTTTATTCTCGACACGGCAGTAAATCTTGATAAGCTATTCGTAATGCCTGCTTTGAGTGGCCTACCGACTGAACAGGCTTCAATACTTAACGCACATCTATCTTTTATCAATGCCGCTACCACCAGAGCGATAAGAGAGTGCAAGAGCTTAAAAATACCAAATGATTACATCAAGTATCTTTTGCCAGAAAGTCTGAGAACCAGCTTTTCGTGGACTATCAACTTGCGCTCATTCATTAACTTTTTACAGCTAAGAACCGATAAACACGCGCATTTTGAGATCAGGCACATTGCAAACGAAATGCGGCGGGTGATTGCTGAGAATATTCCGGCAAAGTATGTTGATGAGATTTTGAAAGAAATGGAGTTGTGAAAATGTTTAAATCCGATGTATTTTTTTTGTCGCTGATTATAAGCGGGCTTGCAATGGGATGGATTGGCTGCGCACTCAAAGCAGAGTCCAGAGAAAAGGCAATGTGGAAGCAAGCCGTTTCGTGTGGATGCGCCGAAAAGGTGATAGAAAACGATCAAATCGTTTTTAAGTGGAAAATCCCGGCAAGCGCAACCGCTGAATTGAAATAAAGGAGTTTATATGGAATATTTAATGTGCGTTGTTGGGGGCGCGTTCTTACCCGTAATTTATGGCTGGTATCGTGATTATCAAATAGAACAGCTTAATAAAAAATTCGAGAATAAAGAAAAAAAACACGATAAAGAAATTCAGAGCTTCTACGACGAATTGATAAAGCGCGGATACGGAAAGTTTGATTACGAGCACAAAGGGAAGCCAAATAAGGAAGTCTGCACAGTGGTGAGATCATTTACTTGGCTAGACGGTAGCGAAGTTATCAAAAACATTCTGGACAAACGCAAACGTGAAAGCAAATAAACGCCCGCCACGGCATTTTATTTACCTTGCTCGGATACTTTTACCTGAAACTGAAAACAAACGCTATAAAGGGCGTTTCCCGCGATAGAATTACCTATCTTAATAAACAAGTGTGGAGAGAAGAACATGAAAGCAGAAGAAATTATTGAAATCATGGATAGCTACGACGACTATAACGACAATGAGGGCGACGATGCTTTTAACGGCTTGGTTATAATCGGGAAATATACAAAGGAAGTAGTTTGCGCGGCAGAACACGACGTAATTTTTAGCGCCAGCGTTGAAGAACTAGCAGAAGCCGGCATAACAAGAGCTGATGTTGAAAAACTAGGGCAACTTAACTGGTTTATTGATGAAGACTGCTTTTGCAAAAACGTTTAAGGAGAGAAATACATGGAAAACAAAATAATCTTAATGGGTTCGCCTGAATCCGCAAAAGAGCAAACGATAACCGCGTGGATTAGCGCCAAAGGCAGGATATTTACTGATGAACATGCTGCCAGATATGACGGTTGCACGCACAGAAAATGTCGGCATTGCGGCGAACCGTGCTTAAAACACTGGCTATCTTGTGAATCTTGCCGCGCAAAACAAGACAAAGAATCTTTTCTTGCCATGCCGGTTGTTGATTGGAAAGAAAATACGCCGGTCAATATTTACAAATCAGACCAATACTTTTTCGATTACGATGATTTGATGGACTATTGCGAAGAAAACGAACTCGACTTAGCCGATTTGATGGTCGTTGCTTGCGAGCCAATCCCAGCAAGAACGCTTGATACAGACTTTTTTGATGACTGTCTTGCAGATGATGATGAGTTGCCCGATGCGCTTGTAAAAGCAATCAGCGAATTTAATGCAAAAGTGGCCGCTTATCCTCATGCGCTGTCGTGGGTGCCGACAAACAAAAGGATTGAATTTAAGGAGAAAAATACATGAATCCGAACTTTGCTAACTTTTACAACGAATTGCTACAACTTGCGCAAAAACACGCCGATGCTGGCACGTCATTACAGGGAATCTACGGCGCTTTTGGGGCGGCACAGAATCACGTCGGCTTTATGCTGCATGAGCATTACCGGGCGCAAGCGACAAAGAAAGAATGGGAAGAAACAAAAGCTAATTGCGACCAAAGCGGCATGAACGAGCCAGCCGGTGAAATTCCGGTTGTCGAAACGGTTGAGGATAACTGAGGTAAATTTACCGCATGTTCACGTTTTCGGATTGTTCACAAAAAATGAACAATCGCATATTGTGGACATACAATCGCAAATCGCGAATTGAGAAGAAAAAAGCCGGGGCATAACAACCCCGGCCTTTATTTTATCTGCTTAACGATAAGCAGCAAGCCCAACGATAATCAGCCCAAACAAGATATTTTTTGCCCTATCTTTGCGTCTTAACCGCTTCAATGATTTTTTGGCAGTCTGCAATGACTTCGATTGCTCTGTCAGCGTCTGTTCCTGCTTTTTCAAGGTCAGAATAAACGTGTTCGATTCGTTCTCTGCTTTTACCAACTGATTTTGTGATGCTGTTAATTCTTCCGCTGTGACTCGCAATTCCCGCTTGTAATTGTCTAGTTTCGCTCGCAAGCTGGTTATTAAGCTGTTCAATGTGGTCAAGTTCG
>CAZKWP010000152.1:2014-4647 GCA_964556555.1 uncultured Syntrophomonadaceae bacterium | reverse complement strand
TTGATATGAATTCCGCTTTATTCTATGAGGTTGAAGCAATTACCGTAGCCAAGGCAAGCGATGATTGCGCCGAAGGCTTAAACGCCTTTGTTCAGAAGAGAAAACCCGTTTGGACCGGCAAATAAAACAGTTGGGAAAACAGTTGGGCAGCGAGTGGAGGCGGGGGATCCCCCCCTCCACTCAAACTGAATCTTTAGCTAAACCCTACTAAATTGATGCAGTATTAAGCTACATTAATTATTAATTATTTGAAGTTTTTGCCGCAGCACCCTCGATATATTTCATTCTAATACAATTGCAGTTTAATATACAGTGTTTTTTTTCAGATAATCCATGTTAAACTGATAATAATAGATAGGAGGTGCTCGACTAAAATGATTACCGTCAAGGAAGCATTGAATCTCCCATCTTTAAAAGAAGCCCAGGTAATAGCGGGCGCCAGCGGTTTAGACCGGGCAATGGATTGGTTTCACATTTTAGATATTCCCCAGGTTGTTCCCTGGATACGGAAGGACCGGATACTGATAACCGTCGGCTACGCCATTTCAAAAGAGCCGGAAATGCAGGAAGCGTTAATTGAAAATCTGAATGCCAAAGGCATTGTTGGAATGATCATTGCTGTTGGTCTCTATCTGGATGAGGTGCCGCCCAACATGATAGAGGCAGCCGACCGGTTGGGTTTTCCTTTGATTGTCTTATCCGCCGATCACCATTTAGAGACCATCACCCGTGAATTAGCGGAAAAATTACTCGTGAACAATGATCTTTTTACGGGATATGCTGATTGGTATCAAAAAATTATGGAAGCAGTCGGGGAAAACGATGCCCTTTGCAGTCTAACCGGTTTGGCGACCGAAATTGCTGAATCACCGGTTGTCTTATTGGACAATTATGGACGTTTATTGTCTATCGGCAAGTCAAACGACCATTATAAAAATAAAGACGGATTCCTTAAGCATTTTAGGGAAAATGAGTTAAGGAACCATACAGGCCCGAAAGGCTTGCCTCAATTGGGGTACTATGGCGATATCCATTATTTTTACTATCGGATGGATACGAAGGAGCAGGACTGTTTATTCCTGGTTGTTTTAAAAAACATAAATACGATTCATTTTTCCAGACTCATGTTAATCGCCGGCATTGCTTCCGCAATTTCTGCTCTGCTTAACAGTAATGAAGTATTGCGCCGGACGGTCCAGTCCGCTAATATACCGTTACTGGAAAACATTCTGTACGGTCATTATGCTTCGGAAGGCCAGGCTTTTCGTGAAGTCTCCAGAGTAGGCTGGGATTTCCACACGGATCATATCGTGGTCACTTTTGAGATATCCAATTTTGATGAATATATTATTAAACATAAACTGCCGGATCTTAAAATTATCAATATCAGAGCCATGCTTTTAAAGACTCTGGCAGAAAAAATAATGGCAATCCAGGGAAAGTATCCTTTAAGCAAGCAGGAGTTAAAGTGGATAACCATTTTCCAGTTAGCCAACAAGGATTCCTTAAAAAAAATCACCCAGGCTTGTCAGGAAATCGTCGATTATTTCTACGAAGAGCATGAAATGATAATAAACGTCGGAATTAGTTCGATCGTTCGAGATCTTGCCGGGTTTTGCAACCGGGTTAATGAAACCAATGCCTGTATTAAGATCGGTAAAGAGTTAAATAAAGGCAATGTCTACAGATATGATGAACTGGGCATGGAGATTATCTTATACAAAATACTGCAGGATGAAGATGTAAAACAGAATTACCTAAATAAAATCGAAGCGCTGATTGACTACGACAAAAAGTACAATTCCAACATTTTTGAGACTTTGAAGAACTATGTGCTTAATCAGGGGAATCTGGCGATGGCGGCCAGAAGTTTAGACGTTCATAGAAATACGATTAAATACAGGCTGAATAAAGCGGAAGAGCTTCTGGATCTAGATTTATCATCGACCAATAGTTTTTTGAACCTGGCAATTCTGCTCCGAATCTATGATATAAACAGTTCCACGGACAGACTCACTTTGAACTAATTCAACTTGAGCTATTTCAACCCGTTTTATAATGCTTTTCAGGAAAAATGAGAATAGATGATTCGTGGGTATGCCGGTGATCCGCCGCTTTTTGGTTTTGACACGGCGTGCCTTGTTTTTTAGCCAACGCGATATATATGATGTGATAATAAAATTATATGATTAAAGATAGTTTAGAGGGAGGTTTGGGGTATGAAAGACAACGCCGGCAATTCAATTAATTCAAATAGCCAGAATCATTTGGTTAACCGACCGCCGGTAATCGATTTTCATGTTCATTTGGCGGATTACGAATGGTTTAGTCCTTCTACTTTAGAGTGGATGAATAGAATGAACCCGGTATCCTTTGATGAATACCGCGAAACTTATAAGAAACCTGACGTTTTTGTTAAGTTCCTGAAAGAAAGCGGGGTTGATTACGCGGTCATTCTAGCGGAGATATCACCGATTACTACCGGAATCGCAACCAACGAACAAGTCGAAGAGTTCTGTCAAGGATATGACTGCCTTATCCCTTTCGCCAGCATTAATCCCTATATGGAAAACAGTCCGGCCCGCGCTCTTGAAGAATTGCAGGCGCGCATGCCGCAGCTTGAAAGTGAAATC
>CAZKWP010000152.1:441-2004 GCA_964556555.1 uncultured Syntrophomonadaceae bacterium | reverse complement strand
TGGAAAACAGCCCGGCCCGCGCACTGGAGGAATTAGTGGTTAAACGTGGTTTTAAGGGGCTGAAACTCTACCCTACCTACCAATACTTCTATCCGAATGACAACAAGCTTTATCCCCTGTACTCAATGGCCCAGGAACTTGGGATCCCCATTATGTTTCACACAGGCTCCTCAGTCTTTAAGGGCGCCCGGATAAAATACGGTGAACCGGTGTGCTTCGATGATCTGGCGGTCGATTTCCCGGACTTGGATATGCTGATGGTGCATAGCGGGCGGGGGTTCTGGTATGACCAGGCCTTCTTTTTGACTAAGCTTCATCCCAATCTGTATATGGAAATAGCCGGATTGCCGCCGCAGCGCCTGCTGACTTATTTTCCTGAATTTGAACGGAACGCGGATAAAATCATCTATGCTTCCGACTGGCCGGGTGTTCCAGACCTGAAAGCAAATATTCAGCAGATTCGGGATCTGCCTCTGTCCGAAGCCAGCAAACAAAAAATCCTGGGTCTAAACGCAGCCAGGATCCTTCGGTTATAACCATTCAGCCGAAATTAATCATTTGTCCACTCAGTGGACAATGATTAATTTCAAGATTAAATTGGTTCCAGTACCAATTTAATAAAAACGGAGAAAAGATGGATACTCATAAGAAATGCAGTCTCAAAGGAGTTTTGAGGATTGCCGGTGCGTTTATCGCGTTTCTGATTGGTTCAGGATTTGCCACTGGTCAGGAAATACTACAGTTTTTTTCAAGTTATGGGTATGTCAGTTATGGCATCATATTATTGAACCTAATGGGCTTTTTGATTTTGGGGCAGAGCTTATTAGCAGCCGGTAATGAGCATAAAGACAGCACATTTGATCATTTCACCTTTTACTGCGGAAAAAAGCTGGGGACAGTATATGCGTGGCTGATACCCGTAACCCTGTTTTTAATTATATCAGTGATGATTTCTGGATCGGGTGCGGCAATTTTTGAATACTTTGGGGTGGATCGACACCTAGGTTCAGCTTTGATGGCATTGATGGTGGTTGGCGCTTATCTGGTTGGATTTGAAAAACTGGTTCGGATTGTTTCTTCCATTGGTCCAGTCATCATCATTTTTGCTTTGTTTGTCGGCGCGGTAACCGTAATCAAAGACCTTGGTAATTTTACCGAAATAGCGCAGTATAAAAATTCGCTGGAGCTATCCCAATCTTCACCTCACTGGATATTAAGCGCGACGTTGTATATGTCGTTGTGTTTTTTAACCGCCAGTACCTATTACACCGCACTAGGCAAAGCAGCAGCTGATAAAAATGAGGCAAAATTAGGAGCCGCTCTGGGGGCAGTTGTTTTTGTCCTTGCCCTAGCGATCATGAATACGGCAATCATGTTAAATGCAGAAGCAACTCCGAACCTGGCCATCCCAACCCTTTATCTGGCAAGCAAAATATCATACGCCCTAGGCGGAATGTTTTCCGTAATTCTGGTTTTGGGAATGTTTTCTTCCTGCTCAACCATGATGTGGTCCGTTTGCAGCCAGTTTTATGCGGAGGATGTTTGGAAAAACCGAGGCTTGGC
>CAZKWP010000152.1:0-431 GCA_964556555.1 uncultured Syntrophomonadaceae bacterium | reverse complement strand
CACTTTAGGAATTGCGGCATTTGTCTTAGGTCAGTTTTCCTTCAGTAAACTGGTAAGCATATTTTACCCGTTTATCGGATATGCCGGGTTGATTTTTATAGGATGCGTTGTATGGAAATGTGCTAAGCAAAGGATTTAGACTTTTTTTTATTTGATTCCATTTTTTGATACCGGATTATGGAAACAGCCGCATCTTGCATGCGGCTGTTTGTTTTGGCCATATATTATCCCACAACTAATTTATTGGTCTTCTTCAGATACTTCGCTGGAATGGGATTGTACAATTTATAAGTTATGTTCATCGGCCGGGAACCTTCGTGTTTCAGGTATTCCGCCAGACCCAGGAAGGTATAAGGGACTGCAGTATTACCCGGGTCGGTCTTGAACTCCCGCACAAACAGCATTACCTTGGTCCCGCGTTCCTTTTGCCG
>CAZKWP010000151.1:0-4699 GCA_964556555.1 uncultured Syntrophomonadaceae bacterium | reverse complement strand
TTGAGGTATTTAGTAGATTGGGTTTGGCAGATCAAAATCCAATTTCAACATTTGAGGCAATTATTAGAATGTCAGATGCATGCAAAGAATTGGATGGAACTGCCACCCCATATAAGATTGATAAAATAATTTGGCTAATATGTTCAGGAAAATTTTATAAAGATAAGATTTCATGTAGTCGACATAAAGGAGATTTTATTATTATGGCTACTCAGCATATACAGTAAGAGCAATTGATTTTATAAACTATTGGATGCATAAATACTATATAAATTTACAATTAAGAGGATGAAAAGAAATGAGTTATCGAATGCAACATAGAAATATTACTTGGGCACAATTTGAGTATTGCAACCAAGATATTCATAAGGCTTTTGAAAACATGTGCCGTCTACTATTTAGTCGTAAATTGCTCGAAAATAAACATATACTTCATTCAAATCCAAATAACCCTGGAGTAGAAGTAGAACCTGTTTTAGAAAGCATATCAAACAAGCGAATCAGTTTTCAAGCTAAGTATATGTCTTCAATAAATTACAATTTAATAATGAACTCTGCTCAAAAAATTGTTAATTATTATACAGGTCAACTAGATATTGTATATCTATATTGCAATAAGGATTTGACTACGACAAGTACTCACTATAAAAATATTGAAGCTGTTCTTACTAAGAGTAATATTCAAATTGTATTAATCAGTAATCAATCTATACTTGACCAAGTTATTGATTACCCTGTCATAGCTTCATTATTTTTTAATCATCATCACCTTACAAATGATTGGTTTAATGAACATCTTTTGATAAGCCTTAACTCTTTAGGACCAAGATATAACAGTACATTTAATGTTGAAACAAGAACTGAAGAATATATAGACTTGTTTTCCCATAATAATGAAGCAATTTCGCGTATTAATCAAAAGAAAATTGATGCTATAAAAGAGATTAGCAATTATAGCTGGAAGTATACAGAATATGCTGATTTTATAAATAAGTTAATTTTAGAAATAAAATCATTAAATAATGTCGAAGTAGAAAATATTATCGAATGTCTTGAGTGGTCAAGCATTATTCAAGATACTTTTTCGAATGAATTTGACGATTTGAATAAGGAAATAAATAAAAAGAGAGAGGTTGCTTTGTCAAAAAAAAATAACGAACAAGAGCAACGTAAAATAGAACAAGATATTCAAGAACTGCAATATTTAGTGAGTGTTCCTTCTCTTCTTGAATTTGACGAGATTGAAAAAAGTCTTATACAGAGAAAAATGCTTATTGTCAAAGGTAATGCTGGAGTTGGTAAGTCGCAGTTATTTGCTAATGCTTCTCAGAAGAGTATTCAATCCAATGGTTTTCCACTACTACTACTGGGACAATCTTTTTTATCTGATCATAATATAATTCAGCAAATTCTTGAATATTTGGGATTAAATTTTAGTATAGATGATTTATTGAATATTTTGGAGGGAATTGGCGAAGTTTATCATCAATGCATTGTAATACTCATAGATGCAATAAACGAGAGTAGATATAAAAAAATATGGGAAACAGGTCTTGTTAGCCTTGTAATTAAAATAAATAAGTTGAATTATGTACGTTTAGCTGTTTCTGCTCGCAATGGATATGAGAATCTCGTTTTTGGTGAAGCAATACAGCAAATGATAAAAAATAATGAGATAGTCAGTCTTAATCATACAGGTTTTATAGAAGAATCAATAGAGGCAACAAAAACCTTTTTAAATTATTACAATATTCCATTTTCCCCTACCTATTTTCTACAATACGAGATGACAAATCCACTCTTTTTAACGTTATTTTGTAAGACTTATGATGGTGGTGAATTTGATATGTTTACACTTTTAGAAAAAATTATAAGTAAGGCAAACAACGAAGCTCAAAGAGCGATAGAATATGATGGTTCCAAAACAATTCTTATGAATCTAATAAAGAAGATTGTAGAATTTCAAATTTTGCATGATAGAAAATCAATATCTCGTGAGGATCTTCTTAAGTTGGACTTTTGGGAGACTTATGGATTGTCTAATAGTAAAATACCTTTTATTTCTGAACTTGAGAAGATTGGATTATTAACTTCTTATGCTTCAGGAGATGAAGAATTTTACTTTTTTGGATATAATTTACTTGAAGATTTTATCTGGGCTAAATTTATTATTGACAAATATACTGATAAGGTAAGTGTCAAAAATTATTTAGTAAAAGATCTACTGAGGATAGAAAACAATAGGATCACTAACCATTCAAGCATTGATACTTTCATAATTATATGTAGCCTTTATGCTGAAAAATATAGTGAAGAATGTATGGACATTATTGAAACATTAAGTGATGAATTATATGATAAACAAGATATTATAGATAGATACGTTGATTCGTTTCTTTGGCGAAAATCATGTAATGTAAAAAGTGAAGTATTTATTGATTTTTTAGAAAATCACTCTGTTAGTTTAAGTAATGTATGGAGAGTATTCATAGGAAATAGCACAAAAACCAATCATACATTAAATGCAGATTTGCTTCACAAAATATTACTAAATAAGACAATAAGTCAACGAGACTATCTTTGGACGATATACATTAATGAGCATGCTAATGAAGAAGATCGACTTTTTCAACTTATTGATTTGTTCGATAAAGGTGATACCTTAGATGGTTTGAATGAAGATAACATTAGATTACTACTTACACTGTTTGCATGGCTATTAACTTCATCGAATCGCATGTTGCGTGATAAGACATCTAAAGCTATGATTGAACTCTTAAAAATGAACTTTCATATGTGTAAGACATTACTTAAAAAATTTGAGACAGTTAATGATCCTTATGTAATTCAACGGCTATATGGTATTGTTTTTGGAGCGTGTATGAAACGGGCACAGAAACATAAAACTGAATATAAAGAGTTAGTTAAATATATTTATAATTCAGTTTTCAATAAAGCAACCGTATATCCTGATATTCTGTTGCGTGATTATGCAAGATTAATTATTGAACGCTATTTATACGAGTTTATACAAGCTAAAAGAGTATTAGATGTTTCTAAAATTAGACCACCTTACAAATCCTCTGAAATTCCTGTTGTTTCAAAAGAAAAATATTATCAGAATGATGCTAAGAAAAGTGGGTTTAATTCTATTTCTTTTTCAATGCATCCTGATCATATTGATGGTCAACCTGGTGGGTATGGTGATTTTGGAAGGTATATATTTCAAGCAGCAGTAACACATTTTGATGACATAGATATGACAAATATATATCATCATGCCATGCAGTATATTCGTGATGAATTAGGTTATGATGATAAATTATTCGGGGAATACGATACCTCTTTAAGAAAATATTATGACAGTCATAAAACAATAAAAACCGAAAGGATAGGTAAAAAATATCAGTGGATAACCATGTATAATATACTTGCCAGAATCTCTGATAAACATTTACTTAAAGGATATGAAGATAAACCCTATCCATTTCAAGGTGCATGGGAACCTTATGTTCGAGACTTTGATCCAACTCTGAATTGTAACTTCCTTATACCATATAATTTACCTAAATTTGAATTGTTAAAATATAAGGCAGATGAATTAATTAAAACTACTTCCATCAAGAAAAATGCAATAAACGAATGGATAAGAAAAGGTGGGGATTTCTTTTCCTCACATAACTCCAAATTGGAGATTAGAGATTCATTAGGACTGAGTTGGATTTTGTTATATCAATATGAAAACATTAATAGTAATCAGGATATTCAAGGTAAATATATTGGACGTTTTGAAGATGAATCACAAGATATATGGTCTATGTCTCACGGATATTTTGTAAAGCAAAATGAATTTAGTCATTTTAAGAACAATCTTATTAAGAAAAACTTTATGGGTAGGTGGTTTCCAGAAGGTAGTGAATATTACCAGCTATATAACCGCGAATATACTTGGTCTCCAAGCTGCCAAAGTTTACTTAGTGATACATGGCTAGATTGTGAGATTGATACAGGTGAAACGAAAACAATAATATGTAACGATTCATTACCTAATGAAGAGAATCTTAATAATATTGAAAATGATGAAAAATATAAATTGTTATCTTTTATTTTTCAGAAACGAGAAGCCGTTGCACCCGTAAAGAGAAAACTTGGGTGTGTAATGCCATCATTTTTACGAACTAGCTGGGAATCACAATACGACGCCTCACTAGAAGAAAGTATCACTTACGAAATACCATGTAAA
The DNA here is from genome assembly GCA_964556555.1 of uncultured Syntrophomonadaceae bacterium. GTDB lineage: Bacteria > Bacillota > Ch66 > Ch66 > Ch109 > CAYXHK01. The sequence continues at coordinate 456 of CAZKWP010000151.1, read as the reverse complement.
AGTATTATTGATTATCTGCATTTAGAACAACAAAAGTATGATGGATATTTTTATAGCAAAGATGGTACTTTGGTTTCATTTGATGGAAACTTAGCAAATATCTGCAAAGGATTGTTAATAAGAAAAGATTACCTTGATAAGTATCTAAAAGAAAATAACCTGAGATTGTTTTGGACTTGTTTCGGAGAAAAGCAGTATAGTCTTGGAGATGGGCAGCAAATTATTGGTGAGTGGAGCGGATTCTTTTATCTTGAAGGTGATAAAGTAGAAGGTGTAATGGAATATAAAAAATGCTTTCCATAATTGATAATTTATTTAGAAATGAGTAATACAGTGAAAGTAATAAGTAAGGATCAGAATATAAGCTTGCTTATAGACATTATTAGTATGGTTTGCACCCCTGTTACCTGCCAAACGTCCACAACACTTTATCTATCATTCTAGGTGTCCACTTAT
>CAZKWP010000150.1:0-4709 GCA_964556555.1 uncultured Syntrophomonadaceae bacterium | reverse complement strand
TTTATCCTTTGATCATCAAACAAAGAGCGATTAAAAGTGATGAAGAAATAGAAGCGCTTAAAGAAGCGATCAAAGTTACTGACAAGGGAATTATGAATATGCTTTGCCTTTTTACGACAAGCGCCGACCCATGCTGGTGGATTTCTTTATACGGCCCGAAGCGATTAACGAAGAACTGTACCGTCAGGCCCTGCGGAAAGATAATAGTGTCGTGGTCGAAGTGGACGCGCTGCAATTACTCGGGAAACGTTATTTCATGTGGGCGAAGGCATCTCCGCTTTACGATGAAAAAGGCGAACTGATCGGGGCGATTGAATCGATTCGCGACATCACCGAGTTTTTGCAGGTTGAGACCGCCTTAAGAAACTCCGAACGGCGTTTAACCGATACGATCAATTTCATGCCGGATGCCGTTTTTGTGATTGACTTGGAGGGTAAAATTATTGCCTGGAATCAAACGATTGAAGAAATGACCGGGGTAAAGGCCGAGGACATATTAGGCAAAGGAGATTATGAATATGCCTTGCCTTTTTATAAAGAGCGCCGGCCGATGCTGGTCGACTTTTTTATCCGACCGGAAACAGTCAGCGAAGGTCTGTTCCACAAGATCCTGCTGAAAGACCAGAGTGTAGTGGTCAAAGTGGACGATTACCAGCTGCGCGGTAAACACTACTTCATTTGGGCGAAGGCGTCTCCGCTTTACGATGAAAAAGGCGAACTGGTCGGGGCGATTGAATCGATCCGCGACATCACAGAATTTGTAGAGGTAGAGGCCGCCTTAAGAAATTCTGAGCAGCGCTTAACCGCTATAATCAATTTTATGCCGGATGCAGTTTTTGTTATTGATCTGCAGGGTAAAGTTATTGCCTGGAATCAAGCCATTGAAGAAATGACCGAGATTAAGGCCGCGGACATGCTGGGTAAAGGGGATTATGAATATGCATTGCCTTTCTATGGGGAACGTCGGCCTCTTCTGGTAGATCTGGTTTTAATGTCGAATGAAAAGTTTGAAAAAGAATACTCTTTCTTAAAAAAAGAAAAACAAACCATGGAAGTGGAAACCGATACCCCTAGACTCCACGGCCGGCAGGCCTGGTTTTGGGCTAAAGCGACTCCGTTATACGACAATCAAGGCCAGTTGATTGGGGCGATTGAATCAATCCGCGATATAACGAAATTAAGAAAGGAAAAAGCGCATTTGCAGTATATCAATTTCCGTGATCCGGTTACCGGTTTTTATAACCGAGCCTACTTTTTGGAGGAACTGCACCGTCTTGATACCGGTAATCGATGTTATCCGGCGGGCTTGCTGATTTGTGCGGTAGAAGGAACGAAACTTTCCCGACAGGACCCGGACCTGGAAGAATATAGAATTATCATCACTGAAATCACTAATTTAATCCGCACCTGCGTCTGTCAAAATGACATCTTGACCAGTCGGATTAGCAACAATGAATTCGCCATTATCTTTTCTAATTGTAAATCCAGCGAAATTGACAGCTTAGCCAAACAGATTGTAGAGAAGGTGGCCGAGTTTAATCAGAAGCATCCCCAAAATCCGGTGCAGATTAACACCAGCTTTGCGGTGCAAAGCGGCCCCGATATGAAGATGGAGGAGCTTTTTAGAAAGGCCTGTAATCAACTATACAGCCAAAAATAACCCGGTGTTAAATCGCTGAACCGCCTGCTAAGGGCGGTCTTTTTTAGAAGTTTTTTCACCGGAGCTTTTCCCTAAACGCTAAGTAAAATTTAAGGATTAGCTTAACTCCGGGGATCCGAGTAACTTTAACTTGGTTTTACATTTTTACCGGTTTTAGTTATAAAATAAAACAACCTCAATCGCCGTAGGAAAATTTAAAAAAGTTTTGTTTAGGTTGTTCAAAAAGAGGAATTTGGGGAAAAGGTGGCGAACAATTCTATTAATAATGCGATAAATCTGGGCGAGAAGCTGGTCCAGATTAATAAAACAGGAGGTGGCGGCTAATGATCGGAGGAAATCTTACAATAGGTGATGAATTAAGCGCGGATCGTAAAAAAGACGTTAAAAAGGCTGAGTTAAGCCCCGAACGCCTGAAAGAGTATGTTAAAATTATGCAAACCAAAGGGTTTCTCAGTAAATTGAAAGGGAACCGACTGGTCTTTACGCAAGCGGATGTCAACGAATATCTACGCAATAATTTTAAACTGATCCAACGCCTGGAAGATGTAAACGTTGAATTAGTCAAGGATCAAATCAATTTTAACTTAAAAGTCAAACTCCTGGCAGAACAGACCCCCTGTGACGTTTTTACCGCAGCGGAACTTAAACGGTTCATTTTTGATTTTAATGAACGGAAATTCGATTTTGAGATAGTAGAACCGCAAGACGTTATTTCAAACGAGGTTGTGGCTTATCTGTTAGCCGGGATTTTGGTGCAGATGCTGCAAACTGTGATGGATAGCAAGTTTGAAATGGACAGGGTCTTGGGGAATCGGGAATTTATTGATGTACTGTGCAACCGCATTAGCTTCAATTTAAATAAATCCCCGTATTTGAGTACAGCCTTTGCCTCAAAGATTGAGGGAATTGCTATCTTTGATTTTGTGCGGATTTTGAAAATTGAAATTCTGCCGGGTGAATTGGTCGTTTATCCGGACTTATCGATTCTGGCCTAGTAATTATTGGCAAATGCCAAAAATTACTAATCATTGAATCTTTTAATATCCTTAAATATAATGGTGGCTAATTTTTATAGCAGTGGCTTAAAATTGTGGCATTTTGGCAGCGTCTCTTTGCAGGGGCGCTGCTGTTTTTGCGCTTGCGCCCTTCCACACCAGACAGGGAATTATGCCGGTCAATACAAGGGCGCGCCGCTTTTATTCCTGACGCCGCTCCCCTCCGTCTAACTGCCCCTGGAAGGTTTTGTTTTAAGCGTAATAATTAGGGCTGCGCTTAAATAGAATATGTTGAGAGTCCAGGTTTTAGGGGGAGTAAAATGCAGGCTTTAATTATTGATTTTTCCAAACGGGGGAAAGCCATCATTATAAGCGGGTTAATCGGTCTCTTTATTCTTGGCCTGGGGTGGTATTATCTGCGCACCGCCAACCATTTTATTTCCGCGGAAGAATTGTTGGACGAGGCTTTAAATCAGGCCTATGCGGCCCAGAGTTACCGTTATAAGCTGGTGTCGGAACTGAACGTTAACGGCCAGACGCAAATCTGGAGTGAGGTGTTCGGCGAGAAAGCGGATACGCAGAGCCTGCATCTTACGGGGACCATGGTGAATACGCCGATTGAACTCTACCAAGTAGGCGATACGGCTTACAATAAAGATCCTTTCACCAATCGCTGGTATACGGTTGAGGGCTATGATTTGACCCGGCAGGAGATTCTGCTCATGGAAGTAAATCCGCTGGCCAATTTTAATTTTAAGGAAATCGTGGAGATTAATAACCTAGGTCGGGAAAAGGTGGGGAATGACAGCTGCTGGGTTTTGGCGTGCACCGCAGATTTAGAAAATCCCCTGTTGGAAGCTCTATGGCAGGATTTTCGCTTTCAGTTTTGGATAGACCGGGATGACCGCTTGCTCCGGAAAGGCCAACTGACGGCCGTAAGTAAAACAAACCCGGAGACGAAACTTACGATCACCGCGGAATTTTATGATTACAACCAGCCGATCCAATTCGTTTTACCGGCGATATCGCCGGGTTAAAACACGGATCAATTGCGCTGAAACACTGATGAGTGTTCAGAGGTTTACACTTTCGGGGATCAATCCAAAACTTAAAACTGCCTTTGTCCTTTCCCACTTCGGCAACTGCGCTTGCCGGGTGGGATTTCGTTTAGGCTTGTGTTATAATCTCCTCAAGCAAGCACGGGCAGAAGGGGGAGAGTACTAATTGTTTGATCGGGAAAGACGAATACTGATTTCCGAAGAGCAAATAAAAACCCGGGTTAAGCAGCTGGGAGCAGAAATAACCAGAGACTACCAGGGCAAAGACCTGCTGGTTGTGGGCATATTAAAGGGCGCTTTTATTTTTATGGCGGATCTGGTCCGGAACATTAAGATTCCGATTGCCATTGATTTTATGGATGTTTCCAGCTACGGGTCTTCCACCGAGTCTTTAGGGGTGGTGCGGATTCTGAATGACTTAGAGGAGAGTATTGAAGACCGGCACGTCTTAATTGTGGAAGATATCGTGGACACCGGTCTGACCCTGAATTACTTATCCAAGAATTTAGCCGCCCGTAAAGCTGCCAGCGTTAAAATCTGCGCGTTTTTAGATAAGCCGAGCCGGCGCAAGGCTCCGGTAAAAGTGGACTACCTGGGCTATTCGGTGCCGGATGAGTTTATTGTGGGTTATGGCCTTGATTATGCTGAGAAATTCCGTCATTATCCCTTCGTAACTGTCCTGGAGCGGGACGAGTACGCCGTTAAAAACTATATCGTGATTGAAGAGACTGAATAACTTAGGGGGAGGTTTTCCGGTGGCGGCACGAGAGGCAAAAGAAATGGTTTTGGTTTTAGATTTTGGCGGACAGTATAATCAGCTGATTGCGCGGCGGATTCGTGAACTGCACGTATACAGCGAAATGTTGTCGTTTAATACCCCTTTGGAAAAAATCCGCGAGTTAAACCCCAAAGGGATTGTTTTTTCCGGCGGCCCCTCCAGCGTTTATGCGGAGCAGGCCCCGGTCTGCGACCCGCGGCTCTTTGAAACCGGGATCC
>CAZKWP010000149.1:0-4719 GCA_964556555.1 uncultured Syntrophomonadaceae bacterium | reverse complement strand
TTATTCGAAGATGTTAACCTGAAATTTACCCCAGGGAACTGTTACGGGGTAATCGGCGCCAACGGGGCCGGCAAATCCACCTTTCTGAAGATCCTTTCCGGAGAAATCGAATCCAACACCGGCGAGGTTATCATTTCCCCTAACGAGCGCCTGGCGGTTTTAAAACAAAACCATTTTGAATTTGATGAATATCCGGTCCTAAGGACCGTCATCATGGGACACGCTAAACTTTACGCCATTATGGAAGAAAAAGAGGTGCTTTACGCCAAAGCCGATTTTAGTGATGCGGATGGCCTGAAGGCGGCGGAGCTGGAATGCGAATTTGGCGAACTGAACGGCTGGGACGCGGAGTATGAAGCAGCCTCGTTACTGATGGGACTCGGTATCCCGGAAGAACTGCATCAACTAGCGATGCGGGAATTGAACGATGTAGAAAAAGTCAAGGTTTTACTGGCCCAGGCTCTGTTTGGGCATCCCCATATCCTGCTTTTGGATGAACCCACCAACCACCTGGACATCCAATCGATCAAATGGCTGGAAAACTTTCTGCTCAATTTCGAAGGGACCGTCATCGTGGTTTCCCACGACCGGCATTTTTTGAATAAAGTCTGTACCCATATCGTGGATATTGATTTTGGAAAAATTAAAGTCTATGTGGGGAACTATGATTTTTGGTATCAATCCAGTCAGCTGGCGCTGCAGCTGGCCCGGGACAAAAATAAAAAGCTGGAAGAGAAAAGAAAAGACCTGCAGGAATTCATCGCGCGGTTCAGTGCCAATGCCTCCAAATCAAAGCAGGCCACTTCCCGGAAAAAACAGCTGGAGAAACTATCTTTGGAAGACATCCCGCCGTCTACCCGCAAGTACCCCTTCATCGGCTTTAAACCGGAACGGGAAGCGGGAAATGAGATTTTGACCGTTGACCAGCTGGGCAAAACCATTGACGGTCAGCCGGTCCTGCAAAACGTCAGTTTTCTGGTCAACAAGGGGGATAAGATCGCGTTTGTGGGGCGGGACGGGATCGCCAAAACCACGCTCTTTAAAATTCTGATGGGCGAGCTGGAAGCCGACCAAGGGGAGTATAAATGGGGAATCACCACTTCCCAGGCTTATTTTCCGAAAGACGATACCTCTTTCTTTGAAGGGGTAAAACTCAATCTCGTAGACTGGCTGCGCCAGTTCTCGGAGGAACAGTCCGAAACCTTTATCCGCGGTTTCCTGGGGAGGATGCTCTTTTCCGGCGAAGAAGCCTTGAAAGAAGCGCGGGTCCTCTCCGGAGGGGAAAAGGTCCGCTGCCTGTTTGCCAAGATGATGCTCAGCACCGCCAATGTTCTGATCTTGGATGAGCCCACCAACCACCTGGACCTCGAGTCCATAACCGCGGTGAATAATGGGCTGATTAATTTCAGTGGGACCATCCTTTTTACTTCCCATGACCATGAGTTCGTCCAGACCGTGGCCAACCGGATCATTGAGATTACGCCTAAGGGATTGATCGATAGACAGACCACCTATGACGAATACCTGGATAATGAAGATATTCAGGCAAGGCTTGCAGAGATGTATAGTTAACGTGGCAACCGGGCTATAACGGACCAAATCGTCGCGACAATTAGATAACTTTAACCTATAAAGCGGCTTGGTTCCGGTTGATTTCAGAACCAGGCCGCTGATATTTTTCCCTTACAATTTCCTGAGGAAAGAATGCTTAATCCGCTCTTTAAGCTTTTATCTGCTGTTCTCCATAATTTTTGATTGTATAAGCTGATATTATTCCATAAACGATAAAAGCGAGCAAACTTGCTATCACTGTAGATACTCCTTGTGTCCAAGGAGCATTAATAGTGCCTTGTGCTGAGTTGATTGAAATTAGTAATGCCCAAACAATAGCTCCGTAAATGCTCCCAAGCGCCCAAAAATTTGTTTTAGCTATACCTGTTATTCCTTGCATTATGACCATCAGTAAAAATCCGGCGGCTTGCCCGGCCAGTATATGCATAATTAGCTGTCCAAAAGTTATCCTGGCACCAAGGGTAGATATACCAAGAGACTCTGATGTCGCAATAATAAGGGCCTGAATAAGGGAAGCGATTAAAAAGCCAAGCGAATATTTCCAGTACATTAAAGCATCTCCTTTCGTAGGTAATATTGGACTTATGGAAAGGTTTTATTCATTATCAGACATCGGAGACACATTAAAAACATGGTCAAACAGCGGTATTCCTGCCTGTTTTTGACAATCTATAAATATGCTAAAATAAAATTGTACAAGCTGACTATGTAGATAGAAAAGAAGTGAACTGCATGAAAATCAGCGCACGGAAACAGTTAAAGGGCAAGATTGTCAGTCTAAAACCGGCTATATATGTTTTACCTAAGGATGTAGTTGTAATCCACAAGTGACGTAAAATGCATTGATTGGCAAAAAGTTTTCCGGTTTTGCCTTTGCCATTGATATCTCACCCGCTCTTTCTATTCACCCAGTACTGTTCATCCGCAAATAGGAGGTCATTTCTTATATTTAATAATTCGACATAAGGGACTATATTCCTGCATTGTTTGCTTTTCCCATGCCCCCAAAAAATATCCGCTAAAGGATAAAGGATGTTCACCCCAAGACGGGCCGACTCGCCGCGACAATCAGATAACTTTAATATAACTACAAAAAAACAAAGCGGCCTGGCTCTCTAATTATTGGAACCAGGCCGCTTTCCCGGGTTAATTTGTTCTCCGTAAACTACGACGACGATTATTCTCGGTAAGGTTATATGAAAGGTGATAAGATTAATTCGCCCTTTTAAAGACTCTTAAAGCCTTTAGCGTAAGCCATTTGCTTTGATCGCCTTTTTGCCCGATGGGGATCAAAAGCCGGTCGCTGTTATAAGTATTTTCAATCCTCCATCTGCCCATATCATCCTGCTTGGACACAACGAGATTGAGCGCATCATCCATACGAGGATCTTTGACGCCAAGCTCACTCAGGATTTCGAGCATTTCCAGGGTATCGGTCTGATACATCAAGGGAAACCCAAATTTGAGCCAGCCTGGCTTTGAAGTCCTTCTGAGATTATGGCTGCGTTTATAGATGTGATGGATCAGGATAAATTCTATGGACTTGCCTATCGTATCCTTTACCGACGGTGTCCTTCTATCCTCCGGTATGGCGCTGAACGCTTTAAGCGCTTTGACCACGCCCATATGGCAGGTGTGCCGGCCCCAGCACATTTCATATCGATTATACGGAGGGACCTGCGGTTCATCCTCTGTGCCGTCGTTGAAGCGCATATGCCGGGTGAGCCAGTCAAGCCCCTTTTGCAGCCTCGGATCGTCAAGATAACCGAAGCGGATCAGACTCCACACCATATTTCCCGTAAGGCACGGGATCACTTCGGTTCTCCGGCCGCCGCCCGTTTTGGCAGCCTGATGCATTGCAAATCCGCCATCCAAGTTTTCCTGCGAATTGCAGAGCAGGTACTCACATTGTTCTTTGATCTGGGAATTGACAGTCGCGCCCATTTCCGCAAGCGTTATCAACTGCCAGACCAGACCTTTGTATTTGGCAGTATAAAATTGGGGATAGGTTTGAAGATAGGCAGACTCCTGCTGTTTCCGGAGAATCTCGGGCACAATGCCGGTTTGCATGATTTCGCGTTTTGCTTTTTGCGTTACCGGATCATCTTCGGGTTGATCCAGAATATCCTTTAACGTGAAATACCGTACGGAAGGATTTTCTTCTTCCAGCAGCCAGTCCGTAGGGTCTGCTTTCAGTTTCTCTTGCCAATTATTCACCATCATCCCTCTTTTCGGAGCGCACATGGTGCCACAATTTATTCCATCAAAAAGCCTTCCAGAATAAATATTAAGGCCACAATCGCAAATACGATTAATGAGATTATAAGTATCTTTTTATTTTTCTTTACCAAACCGGTTATGATTCCGATTAACGATGCGATTCCACTTAAAATAATTAACGGGCCAATAAAATTTATCATAGTTCTATCCTCCCTTTTTACATAAACTTCCTAATGAGGAACTGCTATTTCTGCTGCTGTCCATAAAATAATCAGCAATCCGATCAATTAATGTTTAAATAGAAACTCCTCACCGCTGACGCTTAATCAGTGGTGGGGAGTTTTCGGTTTTTTTATCGCTTTTTCTTGCCTTTTATCTCCCTGAACAGCTGCTTCATTTCCGCCTTGCTGCCAAACATCCGGTTGATTTTTTCATTCTCCCGCTGGCGGGCGTTAAGCCCGTCATACGACATCTCGCATTGCAGCTTTTGATAGTTCTCATAGCGTTTTTCTGACAGTGTACCGTTTTTAATCGCCTGTCTCACAGCGCAGCCCGGTTCATTGCTATGGGTACAGTTCTTATATTTGCATCGCGAGGCGAGTTCATCTATGTCTTCGAAGGTTTTCGAAAGATCACCGGTAAAAATCTGCAGCTCGCGCATACCGGGGGTGTCAATCGCGATACCGCCATTGGGCAGCAGCAGCAATTGACGGTGGGTGGTGGTATGTCGGCCCTTGCCGTCATCCTCGCGGATTTGTTTTGTCGCCAGAACATCCTGACCCATCAGCCGATTAATCAGGGTTGATTTGCCAACACCGGACGAACCAATAAAAGCAATGGTTTTGCCCGGCTGGATATACGTCAGGATATCATCCAGACCATCGGAATTTTCGGCGGAGCAGACCACTACATCTACGCCTATAGCCA
>CAZKWP010000148.1:0-4720 GCA_964556555.1 uncultured Syntrophomonadaceae bacterium | reverse complement strand
TTTATGGGTTCGCAAATGATCCGTCAGGCTATTAATCCGATTAGTCAAAATAGCTATTTGAACTTCTGGGGACCCGGTATCATTTTCGTGCAGTTTATAAGCCTCAATGATACCTTGCTTTCCTTCGACACTGAGAGTCACTCAGCAGGCACCTCCTTCTTTAATCGCCTATGCCCAAGGATACCGTCGGAGTCTTCGGTAACCCTAGTACATGGTTCTAATCCCTTTTCGAATCCTCGCAAACCTTGCCGGTGCTATTTGCCGATAATAGTTATTACCAACCGTCCGCCAGAAATGTCTTTTACCACCATGTCAAATACGCGGCCAGACCGAGCGACAAAACCCCGAAATCGGGTAGCCGATGGGATATAACCCGGGATATCCATAGCCGCCAGGTAAATATCCGTATTCAGGATACGGTTCTGCCGAAAATCTCTCAATCTTTTTTTGGCATGCTCGGTAATTATAATCTTCACCGGGTCACACCCCCGGTTTTCCTCTCCTAATACCCTCTGGCTAGGCGGAAGTCGACTTCTTCCTGGGCCAAAATAGAGTAGAGAGCGTCTTGGAAGGCCAGCATTAAGGCCTTTTCGTTACCCGCTTTTAAATAAAGAGACTCCAGTTCTTTTCTAAGCGTTAAAAACTCTTCACTTAAACAGATAACTGACACAAGCTGGACCATTCGCTTTAATTCCTGGTGTCGTTCGTCCATTACCGGTAAAGCCATCCGTATCTCTCCTTCCCAAGGATTCGGAACCTTTACCAAAAATTATTTTACCACAGAGGAAATTAATTGTAAACAATCAGGCCTGATTCAGCAGGACCTTGGTTCTGATCAAACGGGCGGCCTCGATATCCTGCTGGATTTGATCAATAAGTTCGGGAACACTGGAAAAACGGATTTCACCCCGCAGCCGATGCAACAGGGATAGCTGCACCCATTCATCGTAGATTACCTGGGCAAATTCCAGGATATGGACCTCAACCGTTGGACTTAAAGCCGAACCAAAGGTTGGCTTAACCCCGATGTTCACAACTCCGTCATATACCTGGTCCCCTACCCGGACCTGAGCCACGTAAACACCCCGGGACGGAATCAGGATCTCGTTATCCAGGTTAAGGTTGGCGGTGGGAAAGCCAATCTGTCTTCCGCGCTGATCACCCAAAACCACCCGGCCTTCCAAGATCGGCCAATAGCCCAGGTAACTGCGGGCCCGTCCGATGTCTCCCGCTTCTAAAGCCTTGCGAACTAGAGTACTGCTGATGGTCGTATCGCCGATCTGCACCGGCGGGTGGACCTGGACGTGGAAACCTAATTCTTTGCCAAGACTGGCAAGGAGTTCCGGGGTCCCAGCGCCCCGGTGGCCAAAGGTATAATTAAAGCCGACAAACACGGCCTCCGCCCCTAGCTGCCGGTGTAAAATATCGTGAACAAAAAATTCCGGCGATAACCGGGCCATATCCCGGTTAAACGGCACCATTAATAAAGCATCCGCGCCTAAGCGGGCGATAAGTTCCGTTCTTTTTTCCGGACTGATTAAAAGCCGGGGAGCCTTATCCGGAAACAATACCTGGAGGGGATGAGGGTCAAAAGTAAATACTACCCCCGCTGCGCCGGTTTTCTGCGCGTGCAGGACCATTTGACGAATTAGACGTTGGTGTCCAATATGCACCCCATCAAAATTACCCAGGGCCACCACTACCCGATCAAATTTTCGGGCAATCTCCTGCGGATCCTTCAGGACTAGCATGTTCACTCTTCTCCTCACCTTAAAACATTACCGCTAACCAAAACTTTTTTTGGCTGTATGTACCACTGCCCGGCTGCATTTTGAGCAGCTTCGCCGATGGCCAATAGTTCTCCGCTTGGCTGCTGCAAACAGCCCCGGGTGCCAGGCGGCACCTTTATGGAATCGGGGTTTAGCAAATGTTCAACCCCTAGTGTATTTCCGTTTAAAACTAAGTTTAAGACTTCTGGTTTAATTGTCCAATCCGGCCAATCCTCAAGTCCCAGCTTGGGGGAAAGCAGGAAAGAAAAATTCCCTTGCAGAATGGCGGTTTGTATTTCTTCCAGAGTCCAGGAATCGATGATCGCGAATGGTCCGCAGCCGGTACGGACCAAAAAAGCCATGCAAGCTCCACATCCCAGCCGGGTACCAATTTCCGCGCATAAGGTTCGAATATAAGTTCCTTTGGAAACAGTTACTTCAAAAAGCACCCGGGGGTGAGGCTCCAATTGGATTGGGCCTACGTTTAATGCCTCGATGATAATACCTCGCGGTTTTCGGGAAACGGTTTTACCCTGCCGGGCTAATTCGTATAACCTTTTGCCTTGGTGCTTTACGGCTGAAACCATTGGCGGCAGCTGTTCCTGCGGCCCCAGCATCTGCTGTAGGACTTCCCGGATCCGCTCCGGCGAGATGGTAACCGGCTTGACCGGGAAGAGCGGCTTTCCAAATAAGTCCTGGCTATCTGTCTCCAGGCCCAGCAGCATTTCTACCCGATACGTCTTGGTCCAATCCGCCATATATTCCGCCAATCGGGTTGCAGCGCCCACACAAACCGGCAAAATGCCGGCCGCTCCCGGGTCTAAAGTACCTAAATGACCAATCTGACGAATCTTAAGCTGTCGCCTAAGCCAATTCACTACATCGTGAGAAGTGGGACCCGCTGGTTTCAGCAGGTTAATCATCCCGATCATACTATTCACTCTTTATCTTTATTTTCTTATTATAAGGGATTATTATCCCGGAAATCGTATATTCTCAGATAAAAGATTTTCAGACAAAAGCAATAATCCTATTTTCTAAATCAGAAAGATGATCCCATATTCTTGAATCGAATAGACAATCTGATATTTTTAAATAAGGCGGATTCAAACTTTTATCGGGTCTAAAATCTAAAACTTAGGCCAGACGCAGCGTCTCTTCTGCCGCGGACAGAACCTGTTCAACCACCGCTTCCATCCGGCCGGGGAGAACACATCCCGCTGCGCGGCGGTGGCCGCCACCGCCAAATTGGGCTGCCAGTTGATTTACATCCGCATAATCTTTCGAACGCAGCCCTACCTTGATCTGTTCCCCAGGAATTTCCCTGAAGAGTATTCCAATCTCCACGCCCGCCACGGAACGCGGCTGGTTTATCAGCCCATCGCAATACTCATCCTTGGCCCCAGTCCGTCTTAACATTTCTTGGTCAACTTCCACCCAGGCAATCTTTCCGTTAGCAGAGATCTTTAAATTGAGCAGAGCTTCCCCCCATAATTTAAGCTGGGCTAGCGGCTGGGTTTCAAACAGTTTATCCCGCAGCAGATCCAAATCCACCTTTTGTTCCAACAAAAAAGCCGCGAGCCGAAAGGTCTCGGAAGTAGTACTCGAATACTGAAAACTGCCGGTATCCATCACAATGCCCGTATACAGAGCCGTGGCGATGGTCTGATTAAGTTTAATCCCCAGGGGTCCTAAGAGTTTGACGATAATCTCGGCGGTCGCGGCTGCGCTTTCTTCCACTAAATTATAATGGCCAAACCGCGAGTTACTCAGGTGATGATCAATATTAACCAACACTGGCGCTTGGCTTAAGCGCTCCGCTAAATCCGGGCCCACCCGTTTGAGATCGGTGCAATCGACCAGAATCACCATATCCGGCAACCCGGACACCTGGTCCGGACGCAGAATCCGTTCCGCGCCCGCCAAAAATTGATACAGTTCCGGAGTTTCATCCGTATTAACCAGCCACACTTCTTTCCCCAGGGACTCCAAAGCCAAACCTAACCCAATCAGGCTCCCGATGCTGTCTCCATCCGGGCTGACGTGGGAAGAAAGCCAAATGCGCTCCGCTGAATCGATAATTTGTTTCAGGCTTTCAAGACTCTCCATCTAAGTATCCTCTGCCGTCAAATCATCATCCGGATCTTGCCTAAAGAGGCTGGAAATCCGGATGCCGTGCTCGATTGATTCATCCAGCTTAAAAGTCAGCTCCGGGGTGTAACGCAGACGAATGCGGTGGGCTAACTGCGATCTAATGAATCCGACAGCTTTTTTCAGGGCTTTTTCCGCTTCCCGGCGTTCAGCCGGATCGCCCAGTACACTAACGAAAACCCGGGCATAGCGGAGATCAGAGGATACTTCTACTCGCGTTACACTTACAAAGCCTACTCGCGGGTCCTTAATCTCGTCCCGGAGAATCTCCGAAATCTCCTTCTTCATCTCTTCTGCCAGCCGATTGGCCCGGTGCACTCCCATCGCCCACACCTCCTGCTTTGACTACGTACGTCTTTTAAAGGGACCGTTCGATTCGCTCCATCATATAGTCTTCAAAGATGTCGCCTTCTTTAACATCGTTGAACTTTTCAATCCCTATCCCGCATTCAAAGGCTTGCATAACCTCTTTTACGTCATCTTTAAACCGGCGCAGAGAGTCAATTTTACCTTCCTGAATAATAACCCCATCGCGGAGCACCCGTACTTCTGCGCCCCTGACCATCTTCCCGTCTAATACATAACACCCGGCAATCATGCCTACCTTCGGCACCTTAAAGGTTGCCCGAACCTCGGCTCTCCCTAAGACAACCTCTTTCCATTCAGGATCCAACAATCCGCTCATCGCGGCCTTCACGTCATTAACGGCTTCATATATCACCCGGTAAAGACGAATGTCCACCTGTTCCTGTTCCGCAGCGCGCCTAGTGTTGTGGTCCGGCCGAACATTGAAGCCGATA
>CAZKWP010000147.1:0-4762 GCA_964556555.1 uncultured Syntrophomonadaceae bacterium | reverse complement strand
TTTTGAAAGAATTAAAACAAAAACTCAGGCGGCTGCTGTTTTCCGCGGCCTTCTCCCTACCCTTTTTACTGATGATGCTGGGTGAGTTTCTTGGTCTGACCCTGCCCGGCTGGCTGACCTCTTTTACCACCCAATTCTTCCTGGCTACGCCGGTCCAGTTTATCGCCGGCTGGCCCTTTTACCGGGGGGCCTTTGCCTCGCTGCGCAGCGGCAGCGCCAATATGGACGTGCTGGTCGCGTTAGGAACCAGCGCCTCTTACTTCTATAGTTTGGGAGCAGCATATTTCACTCCGCATTCGCACCTTTATTTTGAGGTGAGCGCTATGTTGATCACCTTGATCTTACTGGGAAAATACCTTGAGTCCCTAGCTAAAGGCCGGACTTCGGAAGCCATTCGGAAGCTTATGGGTCTGCAGCCCAAAACCGCGCGGGTAATTCGGGACGGGCAGGAAATCGAGCTGCCAACCCTGGAATTATTGGTCGGAGACTTAGTGCTCGTGCGGCCGGGGGAACGTATACCGGTTGACGGTCGGGTAGAGGATGGTTATTCGGCGGTAGATGAATCGATGGTGACCGGGGAGAGTGTGCCGGTTGACAAACAGGCGGGGGATCTGGTGACCGGCGCCACGGTCAATAAGTTTGGCGTACTGAAGATAACCGCAACCCGTGTGGGACGCGATACAGTATTGGCCCAGATCATCCGGGTAGTTCAGGAGGCGCAGGGCTCCAAGGCACCGATCCAAAGACTGGCTGACCAGGTCGCCGGTTATTTTGTGCCGGTGGTCGTGGTGATCGCTGTGGTAACCTTTGGGGTTTGGTACTGGGCGGCAGATCCCGGCAATTTTTCAAAGGCTTTAATCAGCGCAACGGCGGTCCTGGTTATTGCCTGCCCATGCGCTATGGGACTGGCTACGCCGACCTCAATCATGGTGGGAACGGGCCGGGGGGCGGAAAACGGAATTTTGATTCGGGGCGGGGAACACCTGGAGCGAACCCACCGGGTGGATGCGATCGTCCTGGATAAAACCGGGACGATTACGAAAGGCGAACCGGCCTTGACTGAGGTTATCGCTGTGGGGCCGTATGACGGTCAGGAGTTAAAGCTCTTGCACCAGGCGGCCCAGGTAGAGAACCGGTCGGAGCACCCGGTGGCCCAGGCGATTGTTCAAGGCGCCTTAGAGCAAATCCCGGGTATTAGTTTCATCGAACCCGCTGAATTTCAGGCCATACCCAGCAAAGGGGTAAGCTCCCGCCTCGAGGGCGCGAAAGTTTTGTTGGGAACCCGGCTTTTTTTACAGGAACAAGGGATAAACCTGGAAACAGTTCAGGCAATCCTGGAACAACTGGAGGCTGCTGGCCAGACCACGGTCCTGATGTCCGTGGACGAGACAGTCGCCGCGGTTTTTGGCGTGGCGGACACGGTTAAGGAACACTCGGCCGAAGCGGTCCAGGAACTTAAAGGCAAGGGGATTGAGGTGTGGATGATTACCGGAGATAATCGCCGGACCGCCGCGGCCATCGCTCAATTGGTGGGCATTGACCACGTACTGGCTGAGGTGCTGCCGGAGGATAAAGCGCGAGAGGTACAAAAGCTGCGGGAGCAAGGCAGGATTGTAGCGATGGTCGGAGACGGCATCAACGATGCGCCGGCATTGGCCACCGCGGATGTGGGGATCGCGATGGGTACAGGTACGGATGTGGCCATGGAAGCAGCAGATATTACCCTGATGAGGGGGGATTTGCGGTCTATCGCGCTGGCGATCGGGATCAGCCAGGCTACGATGCGCAATATCAAGCAGAATCTATTCTGGGCGTTCATCTACAACCTGGTAGGCATCCCGGTAGCAGCCGCGGGCCTTTTAAGCCCGGTTATCGCCGGAGGTGCCATGGCTTTAAGCTCTGTTTCGGTGGTGAGCAACGCCTTGCGGTTAAAGCGGGTAAAGCTGAATTGAATAAAATTTAATTTGTACATCTAAATACCTATCTCTGAAAATTCGGATACGAGTGATATAGGAGACGGTGTAATCTGAGAAGGGAGCTGTCATGAAAACGGAGAATGTGGCTTTAACGTTCGAAAATAGCGCGGGAACTGGATGCACCCCGGGGAACAATGCGGAGGCGGAGCAGAGTGAATTAAAAGCGGAAATTCAGAAATTGAAACAAGAACGGCAAGCCGTTATCCTGGCCCATTTTTACCAAAATAAAGAGATTCAGGAGATAGCCGACGTCATTGGCGATTCTTTTCAATTGGCCAGGGTTGCCCAAGAGACCAAGGCTCTGGTGATTGTCGTGGCTGGGGTGCGTTTTATGGCTGAAACCGCCAAAATGCTTAACCCGGAGAAACTGGTCCTGCTGCCCGAGCCTGAGGCTGCCTGTCCAAT
The DNA here is from genome assembly GCA_964556555.1 of uncultured Syntrophomonadaceae bacterium. Taxonomy (GTDB): domain Bacteria; phylum Bacillota; class Ch66; order Ch66; family Ch109; genus CAYXHK01. Next base: position 2,381 of record CAZKWP010000147.1, on the reverse strand, counting down.
GGCAGAAATGGCGGACGCCAAGGGGATTAGAGCTTATCGCCGGGAGCATCCGGGGGCGCTGGTTGTTTCCTATGTGAATACCACCGCAGATGTCAAGGCTGAGAGTGATGTTTGCTGTACCTCAGCCAATGCATTAGAGGTTTTAAAATCCCTGGAGCCAGGCCGGCCGGTGCTTTTTGTGCCGGACCGCAATCTAGGGAATTATATTGCGCTAAAAACCGGGCGGAACATGGATCTTTGGGATGGGTACTGTCCTATTCATCAGCGGTTAACCCCTGAGGAAATAACCGAAGCTAGGCAAAAGCATCCGCAGGCGGAAGTGCTGGTGCATCCCGAATGTGATCCCCAGGTAGTACAGCTGGCGGACCAGGCTTTGGGCACCAACGGGATGATTAAATACGTGGGAGCGTCCGATGCAGATGAATTTATTATTGGCACTGATGTGGGTTTGCTGCATCAACTTAGCGCGCTTTATCCGCAGAAACGGTTTTATCTGGCTGCGGAGCATTTAATCTGCCCGGACATGAAAAAGATCAGCTTGGAGAAGATTCTGGACACCTTGAAAAACCTCCAACCCGCAGTAGAAGTGCCAGCGGACATCACCTACGGAGCGCGCCGGGCGTTGGTCAATATGATTAAAATTTATTAAACTGCCTTAACCCACCGATAAATAGCGCAGATCTTAAATAACCAAAATAAAATGCGAGGAGTCGGGGCGATGTGAAATTTTCAACTCGTTCTCGTTATGGATTGCGGGCTATGGTGGACTTGGCCCAGAATTATCAACCCGGTGCGCCTATCCCGCTCAGTAAGGTTGCGGAGAGACAAGGTTTGTCTGAAGGTTACCTGGAGCAGTTGATGACCTTTTTGCGTAAAGAGGGATTGGTTCGGAGTGTTAGGGGGGCGCATGGGGGGTATTTGCTGGCCCGGGAACCGGCCCAGATTACGGCCGGCGAAATTATCCGGTGTCTGGAGGGACCATTGTGTCCTACGGATTGTGTAAATGAAGATGACCCGGAAATTTGCGTCCGCTCTGAAACTTGTGTGACCCGGGGGATGTGGGAGCGGATTCGGGAAGCAGTAGCCCAGGAACTGGATCGCAATACCTTGGAGGATTTTCGCCAGGAAACCGTAAAAACCGGTCCAGCCTAAAAATAGAGAAGATAAAGAGCATAAACAAGCCATATAAACGGAGAAAAAAGCGATTGTCGATCTTTACTTGGACAATATCCCGGCGATTAATAACTGGGATTTGGTGGATGCTTCTGCGGATAAAATTCTCGGCCCTTATTTATTGGATAAAGATAAAGCGCTTTTATACGAGTTTGCTCGCTCAGGGCAGCTTTGGAAACAACGAATCGCCATAATTACCACGTACCTTTCATAAAACAGGGACGGTATGAAACCACCTTAAAGATAGCGGGAATTTTATTAACAAATCCACAAGACCTAATCCATAAGGCGGTAGGCTGGATGCTGCGCGAGATTGGGAATCGGGATTTTGAAGTAGAATGCATTTTTTTAAAAAACCATTATCGCAGAATGCCGAGAACCATGCTGCGTTATGCCATCGAAAAATTCGAAGAGAGCTTAAGGCAGCAATTTTTAAGGGCTTAGCAGATTGATATAAAGTCTACGCGAACGAGGGAACTGAGCCCGGAATCGGGGTGTTAAAAAGATGATGCCCGGAATTGGAAATGAGTATTTACAGATAATCTTCAGCTCGGTTACAGTGTATGTTTTTATCCTGGTGGCTATTAGATTGTTCGGCAAAAAAGAATTAGCGCAGCTATCGGTAATTGATTTGGTTTTTATCCTGTTGATCAGCAATGCGGTCCAGAATGCGATGGTAGGATCAAATGCCTCTCTGGCTGGAGGCTTAATTGCGGCCAGCGCTTTGTTTATTACGAATTATGCCCTTAAATTTGCGATTTACCGTTTCCCGAGATTTGGCCGATTACTGCAAGGGGAACCCCTGATGCTAATCTACAAGGGGGAACTGAACTACCCGAATTTGTCCAAAGCTAAAATAACTATTAGTGAAATTAAGGAAACCATCCGGGAACATGGGGTAGCCTCGATTGAGGAGGTAGACTTAGCGGTTCTGGAAATTGACGGGAACATCAGTATTCTCTCAAACAACTTCAACCATAAAACCGTGAAACGCAGAAAACTTCCGAAAACTACTTTGCGGAAAAATTCATAGTCTTACCTTTTCATTAAATGTCTAATAATGTATTAAACTTTTTACTTCATAAAATAAGAGGAAATTTGAGGTTTAGCATAAATAAAGGAATATCGCATGCTTATTTGGGTTTTCCCTTGCCCACAAATTTGTAGAGCAGATAAAGGCCAATCACCGAAATGACCCATTCAATAAT
>CAZKWP010000146.1:1470-4850 GCA_964556555.1 uncultured Syntrophomonadaceae bacterium | reverse complement strand
CGGATTGATCACCAGTCCGGTGATCAGCTTGGGATAAAAATAAGTGGACTTTTGCGGCATTTTATCGCCCGCAGAGGCAACTTCCGTCACCTCTTCCACCCGGGTGGGATTGAGGAAAAAGGCCAGCTGTTCATGGCCGTTATCCACCGCTTCCAGTGCTTCCTGCTCGCTCCGGGTATAGGTCAGATTGTCCTGATTTTTTCTCTGTTCACTGCCGATGCCCAGGATCTGATCCAGGATCAGGTTGTCCAGGATCGCGACGTCCAGCTTCCGCCACGCTGCGGAGCGGGCTTGATCCAACAGTTCCAGAGGGGAAAACTCGGGTTTTAACGTCAAGAGATAGAGGATCTTTTCCCGGGAATACATCCCAAAAGTGGGCCGTGATTTCCCGCTTAGTTCCATCTGCTTAAAAAATTCGCCGGTGGCCTGGGGCTGTTCGGCTTTTCCCGAGGGAAGCGGAAAGGGAGTCAAGTCAAAGAACTTGGACAGTTGTTCTTTAAAATAATCGATATCCAGGTTGCGGATATTCTTAACCAGACGGTGCGTCGGGAGAATCAGCATTCCCGGGTCGTATAGATTTACCAGGGTCATTAACACGCGGTCGTAGTCCGGGGCCGCCATTTCTTCGGAAAAACTGAGGGCGGTCTCGTAACGGTGATGGCCGTCCGCGATAAAGATGGGGGTTTGCGCCATTTGTTCCACCACGATGTTTAAGGCCTGAGGGTCGGTTATGACCCATAAACGGTGCGTCTCGCCCGCATCATCGGTAAACTCCGTGTCCGGCGGCCGGTTCTGTCTGGCTGCGGTTAGAGCCTGGTTGACGACCTGTTCCGCGTCCGCGTAAAGCCCAAAGACCGGGCTGAAATTAGCGTGACAGGCGCGCATCAATTGGAGCCGGTCCGCTTTCGGCTTCGAAAGGGTTTCCTCGTGCGGCAGAATATTGCCAAGGGAATACGGCTCCAGCTTGACTCCGCACATAAAACCGGTGCGGGTTTTTCTTTCGCCCTTAAGGTCAAAATCCTGTTCGTAAAGGTAGAGCGCCGGGCTTTCTTCGCGCTGCAGCACCTGTTCCTCCCGCCAGCGGGTATAGTAACTGGCAGCTCGGGTATAACGGTTGTTTTTTTCATCGTCCTGCGGAAAGATCTGGCCCAGTTCCAGGCGAATGATATTGTGGGGGTTGCGGGCATAAAAGCGGGCTTGCGCCGCGGCATCGATGATATCATAAGGCGGAGTTACAACTTGGGCGATACTCCCCACCTTGTTCTGGTCGTAGCGGACTCCCCGCAGTGGAATAACCGTAGACATATGACTGATCCTCCTTAACCCTTGTCAGATAACTCATTCTATTATAAATTGGGGAGTATTTCAACGGTTTTAGGAATTCGTCGGGGTTTTAGAAAATTCGCCGGGGACGCGGATTTTTGGTAAAATGCAGTTGAGTAGTGGAAGGAGAGGGTAGCGTGCTCGTTGACTATCACGTCCATGGGATTGGACATCAGACCAGCCGCCATACCGTAGCGGAGCTTTCGGAATACGTGGAAAGAGGCATTGCCGCTAATTTAGCGGAAATCGGTTTTGCCGATCACGATAACTATCTGGCGGATCTGGATTTCACTAACTTTTCCCGGCTGCAAACCCTTTATCCGCAGATAAAAATCCGGGTCGGCCTAGAAGTAGACTATTTGCCGAATCCACAATGGCCGAGTGCTGATTATACTAAGGCGTACCCTTTTGATTTTTTGATTGGCTCTGTCCACTTTGTCGGGGAGTGGCCTTTTGATCATCCTGACTACCGGTCAGGCTATCAGGAATGGGAACCCGACTCTTTATACCAGGCTTACTTTTCCATAGTCAGTCAGATGGTTAAGAGCAAAAGGTTTGATATCGTCGGTCACCTGGATCTGATTAAAGTATTTGGCTGTCGCTCGGATAGGCCGGTGCTTGAATTAGCGGGGCCTACTTTGCAGGAGATCCGAAAAGCCGATTTGACCGTCGAAATAAATACGGCCGGGTGGTACAAGCCAGTGGCCGAAGTTTACCCAGCGGTAACTTTGCTGGAAGAATGTTTTCGCCTGGGCATTCCGATCACCTTAAGTTCGGATGCCCATATGGCCGGGGATGTGGGCCGGGATATTCATTTGGCGCGGGAATTGGCTTGGAAGGTAGGTTATCGACAAGTGGCCACCTTTGAGCAGCGGAAGCGTATCCTGGTGGATCTGTAATCGGTGCATATATGACGGTTACTTTGGCAACTAGGGCATGGGCGGAGGTTGCATTTGTAATTGGTGAATTTAGAATTGTGCATTGCTGGTGTATTTATAAAAGGAGGTTTGCTAATGGTTGAGCAAAAATTAAGGGAATTAGGGTTTACCCTGCCGGAGGCAGCCAAGCCGGTAGCCGTTTATGTACCCGGAGTTTTGGCGGATGGATTGCTGTTTACCTCCGGGCAGCTGCCCTTAGCCGAGGGTGAACTAAAATACCAGGGTCGGTTGGGGGAAGACCTCACGACCGCTCAGGGACAGGCTGCCGCCCAGTTGTGTGTGCTCAACTGTCTGGCGGTGATTAAACAGCTGGTAGGCGATCTGAACCAAGTTGAACAAATCGTCAAAGTGGTGGGCTTCGTGAGCAGTGCCCCGGGGTTTTACGAGCAGCCCCAAGTAATAAACGGGGCTTCGAATTTATTGGGACAGGTTTTTGGTGAAAGCGGGCTGCACGCGCGTTCTGCCGTAGGGGTGAGCGCTTTGCCCTTAAATGCCGCGGTGGAGTTGGAAATGGTGGTTAAAGTGCGGCCAGCCGTAAATTTAACTCCTCAAAGTCTGAGATAAAGCCTGTGAATAAATCTTGTGGGATGCGGTTCGACCGGCCCTGATTTCTAATCAAGGCATTGATTTAGTCTAAGCACTCATGGGTTCCGCAGCTTGAGTACGGGCAACGTGAGTGCATACAATATACCTTTGCTTAGTACTTCTATGAAGTGCCGAAACCCTTTATAATTAGGAGGAGCATGATCGAGTAAGATTCAACCGTATGCAAAATTTGTTTTCGGGTCCGATTCGGAATCAACTTACAGGGACCAAGTAAAGGGGGACATATTTTTTGTATCGCATTGTTAAGAAAGAGCAGCTGGCGCCAGAGTTAATCCTTTTTGAGGTGGGAGCTCCGCTGGTGGCCAGAAGCGCTCAAGCCGGACAGTTTATCATGTTAAGGATTGATGAATTCGGGGAAAGGATACCCTTGACCATTGCGGATTTTGATCCGGAAAAAGGGACGCTGACCCTTATTGTTCAGGTTATCGGGAAAAGCACCCGATTAATGGGGCAACTTCAGGAAGGCGATTGCCTGCTGGATCTGGTGGGTCCTTTGGGCCAACCATCCCATAT
>CAZKWP010000146.1:0-1460 GCA_964556555.1 uncultured Syntrophomonadaceae bacterium | reverse complement strand
AAGTACGGCCGGGTCGTGATGATTGGTGGAGGGGTTGGAGTGGCTCCGATTCATCCGATTGCCCGGGCGATGAAGCAAGCGGGTAACGAGGTAATTTCGATCTTGGGCGCCCGCAGCCGGGAATTATTAATCATGGAAGAAGCCATGCAGAAAGCCAGCACCGAGGTGATTGTCACCACGGATGACGGTTCTTATGGCCGGAAAGGTTTCGTAACCCAAGTCCTGCAGGAATTGATCGATACCCGCGGGCCAATTGATCTGGTGGTGGCGATTGGGCCTATGGTAATGATGGAGGCCGTAAGCAAGGTAACGCGGGAGCCGGGGATTGCCACGGTTGTTAGTCTCAATCCGATTATGGTGGATGGCACTGGTATGTGCGGTGCCTGCCGGATTAAGGTGGGTCCGGAGACTAAGTTTGCCTGCGTGGACGGTCCGGAATTTGATGGTCATCTGGTGGATTGGGACTTGGCCAAACGACGGTCGCGAATGTTTGCGGCGGAGGAAAAACGAGCTTTGGCGGAACCCGACGGTCAGCGGAAAGGGGGCGGATGTGGATGCAGTTGCCATCAGCAGAACAATTAAAGGAAGCGACCCGGGTAACGAAGAAGCGCCCTATGCCCAGTCAGGATGCCGAGCAGCGGGTAACTAATTTTCAGGAAGTAGCCTTGGGTTTTACTGAGGAGGATGCCCTGCTGGAAGCAGCCCGCTGTCTTACCTGCCGGAAAGAGTTTTGTCGGGAAGGATGCCCGGTGGACATCGACATCCCGGCTTTTATCAAGCTGATTAAAGAACGGAACTATTTGGCGGCAGCCGAGAAGATTAAAGAAAAGAGTAACCTGCCGGCGATCTGCGGCCGGGTCTGCCCGCAGGAAAGTCAGTGTGAAAAGTATTGCATTCGCGGCAAAAAAGGAGAACCGGTGGCGATTGGCCGGCTGGAAAGATTTGTGGCTGATTATGAATTGAATCAGGCCGAAAAGTCGGTGGAAGCACCGCTCGGCAAGAGTAAGCGGGTGGCAATCATCGGTTCAGGACCAGCCGGTCTGACTGCGGCCGCGGATTTAGCAAAAAAAGGATATGCGGTCACCTTGTTTGAGGCCTTGCACGTGGCCGGGGGAGTCTTGATGTACGGAATCCCTGAATTTAGACTGCCGAAAGAGATCGTGCAGCGGGAAATTGAAGGGATCCGTAAACTCGGCGTTGATATTCAGACCAATGTGGTAATCGGCCGGACTTTAACCGTGGATCAGTTGTTTGCCGACGGCTATGCGGCCATTTTTATCGGCACCGGTGCCGGGTTGCCCAATTTCATGGGAATCCCTGGGGAAAATTTGAACGGGGTATATTCGGCCAATGAGTTTTTAACCCGGGTAAACCTGATGAAAGGCTACCTGTTTCCCAAATACGATACCCCGATTCGGATCGGACGCCGGGTAGCAGTACTGGGTGCGGGCAACGTGGCT
>CAZKWP010000145.1:0-4870 GCA_964556555.1 uncultured Syntrophomonadaceae bacterium | reverse complement strand
ATTTGCTTCCAGCTCAAATTTTAAACTTGGTCCTTTGTAGGGAGGTTGCAGCTGGTTTATAACCTGGCCCTGGCTGATTTTGGACTGAGCAATACCGGCTGTAATTGACGTCCCTCCAACGCGGCTGCGACCGTGTCGGTTATTAGATCAAGGTGAGCCACTAATGAGTTGGCTTTTTCCAGCGGATTATCCTGACCAAAAGGAACAAAGAAAATATTTTTCATATTTAAAACTAGGCCTAAATTCTTGGCATTAATCCCCAGGCCATCGTTCGTTGAAATAGCCAATACCACTGGCCGCAGATTGCGAAGATGGGCCTTGGCAGCCATCAGGGCCGGCGTGTCGGTAATCCCGTTGGCCAGCTTGGCTAGAGTGTTGCCGGTACAAGGAGCAATAACCACTAAGTCAAATAATTTTTGGGGACCGATCGGCTCTGCTTCCACAATCGAACTAATAACCCGATGTCCAGTGATTTTTTCCAGCTGATTATGCCAGTGTTCCGCACTGCCAAAGCGCGTATCAAAATTATTCACCGAATCTGAAACCACGGGAAACACCTGCGCGCCTTCCTTCAGCAGCCGCGAGATTTCCGGCAGCGATTCTTCCAGCGTACAAAAAGAACCGGTTACAACCAGTCCGATTTTTTTATCTTTAAGTCGCATCTAAAACACCTCTCCTCCGGGCGTATCTTCCATATTCATTCCCGGTTGTCACTATAGAATATGAAAAATCACCTGGGGAGGTGCGATAACCGCAACAATAATCTAATCTCGAATAAGCTAAGGAGAAATGCCTTAGGCTACCGGCAGCAATGCTATATAACAAAAAAGACCGCCGAAAAATTAACGTTTCGGCAGTCTGATTCACTTTGGAGGCGATTATTTTTACTCAAGCAATCTTTTAGACTGCAGCACTCGGGTAACCCTTTAGTATGTTTAACTGGTCTTCGGAGATTAAGCCTGTTCCAGCTTGGCGTGCCTTCGCTGGATTGATTCAAGGATCAGGCGCGGAATAACCCGAACTAAAATTTTGCCAGCCGTACGCGGAGCGACTTTACCAGGCAAGCCAGGAGCCAGGATCGCTTTAACCCCCAACTGTTCGGCAGCCTGAAAATCAGTACCCCCGGGAGCTGATGCCAGATCAATAATTAAGGCTTCCTTATTACAGTACTTCAGCATTCCTTGATCCAAGATCATGGCCGGTATGGTATTGAAAACAATTTCCGCCTTCCCGATCCGGGGAGCCATTTCCGTAAACTCTATCCCTTTGAATCCCATTTCCGCTATTCGGGCTAAGTCTGCCGGTTTACGGGCGCAAACCGTGGTTGCCGCTCCCAGGCCCTGCAGCATCCTCGCTAAGGTTCTGCCCACCCGGCCAAATCCCAAAACCCAGGACTGACTCCCGTGAATCGTAATCGGCAAAGACTGCATGGCAATCTGGATCGCCCCCTCTGCCGAGGGTATTGAATTTAAGATGGCCACATCATCCATTTCCGCAATTTCAATTAAGTCTAAACGGTACTTAGCCGCCCAATCTTTTAAGAAAGAACGGGCAGTACCAATAATCACCGGTGTACCGGGCGGGATGCTGCGCATCATTTTTTCGGTCAGTTCTAATTTATTAGGGGAATAGACAGCACGGATGTTCCCAAACTCATCGGTCCCGGGCATCGGCATAATTATGGCCTGAGCTTCCAGTAAAGCCTCTGCCACTGAACCGACCAACTGTGCTCCAGCCAACTCTGGACGCTCGGGAAATCCGGTCACCGCTACCTTAGCCCCCATTTTTACTAATTCCGGGATCAAAACTAATTCGCGATCATCTCCACCTAAAACTGCCACTTGAATTTCGCTTAAATCCAACACGGTGTCCCCCTTGCCCCATTCAAAATCTATAGCCAAAGGCTTCGTAAGTGGAGCCTTTGGTCTGCTCTGGGTTGCAGCTGATCTACCGCCCGGGTCTTAACCCGGTTTAAAATAGTATATGATCTTTTGACAACAAGGGTACTATTTTTCCCCAGGGCTTGGGAGAGGATATACACCTCGAGTATAGCGGCAGCTATAGTTTTCCCGATTAAGATAGAATATCGTGCCGGTTTAAGCATCAAGCAGATGTTCCAGGCCCACTACCAACCCCGATAAATGAATCACTTTATGGACTGCCAGAAGCACCCCCGGCATAAAACACTCCCGGTTGATTGAATCGTGCCGCAAGGTCAGTAGTTGTCCCAGACCGCCAAAAATGACTTCCTCATGGGCTACATACCCCGGCAATCGGACACTGTGAACCCGGACCCCGCCAATTTCCGCGCCCCGGGCTCCGGTTACCTTTTCGTATTCGTTAATCGCTCCCTGCCGAAAAACCGGTCGCTGCTCAAGGATTAGGTCAGCGGTCCGCAAGGAGGTACCAGAGGGGGCATCGACCTTCTGGTCGTGATGCATTTCAATGATCTCTACATGGGGAAAATAACGAGCCGCCTCTTGGGCGAATTTCATCATCAATACCGCGCCCAAGGCAAAATTAGGGGCAATAAAGACCCCGATTCCTTTAGCTTCAGCCTTGCTTTCGATGGCTTGGATCTCTTCATTCGTAAGTCCGGTGGTTCCTACCACCGGGTAAACTTGATTATCGAGGGCTAAATAAATATTATGTAAAACCGCGTGGGGGTTGGAAAAATCGACTAGCACCTGCGGTCGCTTTTCTTTAAGCAAGGCTTCTAAATCATTGGTTATCTCTATACCCGCCGGAGGCAACCCAGCCAGCACACCGGCATCCGCACCCCGTCCCCGAACATCTATAGCCCCAACCAATTCTAAAGTTGCATCTCCCAATACGGCCTTTACCACTTCCCGGCCCATTTTGCCCGCAGCCCCGGCCACAACTACGCTTATCTTCGCACTCATAGTCTTCGTCCTCCTAAACCAGTCTTAGTACAAATTGTACCTTTGGCTGTCGAAACATGTCAACCAAAACGAATAACTCGGCCTAACCGAGTTATTTACTGACTGTCTTTGCTCTTGGGATCAAGTACAGTTTAATCCTGCGGATTAGTTTATCCTGCCGACGCTTCGTTTATACTCCGTTATCCATTAAATCCCCGATCTGGGCTTTCAACCGTTAAGATAATAATAAAAAGCGCTTAATGATAATGATTGACCTTAATTTAAGGTTTATGGACCTACAGCAAATGCCGGCGACCCCTTAAGTTGGTTCGGTCCAGATCCACAATGATCACTTCGGCCCCAATCTTTTTAACCGCTTCCCAAGGGATCACCATCTGCTGCTGATCACCCCAAAAACTCAACAGATTATTTCTCCCCGGCAGAATCAGTGATTGTACTCTTCCGGATTCAAGATCAATGACCAGGTCCGACTCTCCTACAGTGCCCAGCCGGCCTCCATCGTAAAAGTTGATTATTTCTTTGCCTACCAGTTCACTCATACGCATCTTTTTGCCCCCCGATCCTGGTCCAAATTATTGTTTTACTGATAGAACTTATGAGGGGCTGGCCTAAATTATTACCGTTTATTACCGTTTATTACCGATTACCTTACCCATTGTTTCAGCTCCGGCGCATAATCCCCCGGTCCGATTGCCACGCCGGAAAAGTTTTCCGGCCGAAACAGCTGCCAGGCCAAGGCTAGAATATCCTCCTGCGTAACCGCTTCCACCTTTTCGATAACCTCATCCGGATCAATCACCCGATCGTAACACAACTCGGAGCGGCCAAGTCGGGTCATGCGGTTGCTGACACTCTCCAAGCCTAAATACATTCCGCCTTTGATCTGGTCTTTCGTCCGCTGCAGTTCACTGGCTTTAATCCCTTCAGCCTGTATCTGCCGGACTTCTTTCATTAAAAGCTCCAGAATCTGGGTAACGTTGGCCGGTCCGGTGCCGGCATAAATCCCTAAAAGCCCGCTGTCACGGTAAGAAGTATGGTAGGAATAGACCGAATAAGCCAAACCGCGCTCCTCCCGGATTTCCTGAAAAAGCCGGGAACTAACCCCGCCACCCAGCACATTGTTTAATACAGACAAGGCGTAAATCTGATCAGCACAATGACTTAATCCCGGTACCCCGAGACACAGATGCACTTGCTCCGTTTCCTTTTGCTGACTGACGATGGCCGATTGCGGCAGCGGCGCCTCCGGCTGCAAAACCGTTAATCGCGGGCACTGCCAACCCGCGTAAAGGGGCTGCAATTTATTGACTAACGTCTCATGATTTAAATGTCCGGCCGCGGCAATCACCAGCCGTTCCGGGCGATAACAACGCTGCAGATAGTCAAGCATGTTTTCGCGGGTTAAACTCTGGATAGTCCCGACGTTACCCAAAATCGGCCGGCCCAGGCAGTGATCCTTCCAGACAGTCCGGGCAAACAAGTCATGAATCAGTTCATCGGGAGAATCCTCATACATACTAATCTCTTCCAGCACTACCCGGCGCTCAGTTGCCAAATCACCGACACTGAAGCGGGAATTAAAAAACATATCACTCAAAACATCTATGGCTAAATCCAAATGTTCGTCCAAAACGCGAACATAATAACAGGTATACTCTTTTGTAGTGAAGGCGTTTAACTGCCCTCCCACCGCTTCTAAGGCTTCGGCTATGTCGCGGGCCGTGCGTTTTTCGGTTCCCTTAAACAGCATGTGTTCGATAAAATGGCTGATCCCACTATTATTAGCATCTTCATCCCGAGAACCGGCTCCCACCCAAAGTCCCAAAGAAACGGACCGGACATGGGGTATTTCCTCAGTAACGATGCGTACTCCATTGTTCAAAACTGCTTTGCGATAATTCTGCATCAGGCACCCTCCTTCTAACCCTCTTATCATAGCTGAAAAGTGCCCTTTGGTACAATCACAC
>CAZKWP010000144.1:0-4938 GCA_964556555.1 uncultured Syntrophomonadaceae bacterium | reverse complement strand
CGGTTGAGTGTTTATGAGGATCAGACGGCCCCATTGATTGATTATTATGAAAAACAAAAATTATTAAGAACTATTTCGGGGGAACAAGAGGTTCAGGCAGTTTTTACGGATATTGTCCAAAGCCTCGAGGTGTAAGAATCTTTTTTAGGAGCGAATTTTAATGATTATCCTTAAATCGGAACGGGAAATTGGCTATATGCGGGAGGCTGGCCGAGTAGTCGCCGAAACCCATCGCGAGGTAGCCAAAGCCGTAGCGGCTGACGTAACTACTAAGGAGTTGGACCAGGTAGCGGAGAACTACATGGTTCACCGGGGGGCTATTGCCTCTTTTAAAGGTTACGGCGGTTTCCCCGCGAGCATTTGCGCTTCGGTAAACGAAGAGGTAGTTCATGGAATTCCTGGTTTAAGGAAATTAAAAAATGGCGATATTATTAGTGTTGATATTGGGGCTATTGTCAATGGCTTCCACGGGGATGCTGCGGTTACGCTGCCGGTAGGGGAGATTGACGATGAAGCAAAACGTCTACTGGAGGTTACCGAACAGTCCCTGATGCGCGGCATTAAACAAGCAGTAGTTGGGAACCGGCTCTCCGACATTTCGCACGAAGTGCAAACCTATGTGGAGAGTCAGGGTTATTCAGTGGTCCGGGATTACGTGGGCCATGGGATCGGACGCAATATGCACGAACCTCCCCAAGTTCCCAACTATGGAATTCCCGGTCGCGGTCCGCGGCTGAAGGAAGGCTTAACCTTAGCCATTGAACCAATGGTAAACATGGGAACTCACGAAGTGGAGGTTCACCTCGATAACTGGACCGTGTTTACCAAAGACCGTAAATTATCAGCCCATTTCGAGCACACCATTGCCGTTACCCAAAAGGGTCCAAAGATCCTTACGAAACTCTGAAAATTAAGCTTAGATCCAAGGTTTGTCTACTGGTTCCAAGGCCTAGTGAGATTAAGCCCGAACCATTAGGGATGACTGGGGGTGGAAGTCTTGGTTCATGTACGGGAGTTTCAACCGGGTGAGTTAGTTTGCTCGATATCGGGACGAGATACCGGACGTTATTATTTAGTATTGGCCGTGGAGCATGACTCATTTGTGAGACTGGTAGACGGAGTGGCCCGAAAAATGGATAATCCCAAACGAAAGAATCGGAAGCATATCTTGCACACGGGTCAGATAGCGTGGGACATTGCTGAAAAACTGGAAAGTGAAAGTGCGAAGAGACCCACCAACTCCGAAGTGCGGAAGGCTATAGCGGATCTGGGAGCATTCCTGGAGGGCGATTCAGGTAGCAGGGAGGTTGGAAAGCCAGATGGCAAAAGATGACGCTATTGAAGTCGAAGGTACGGTGATTGAGCCACTACCAAACGCCATGTTTAAAGTTGAACTGCAGAATGGCCATAAGGTGCTGGCCCATGTTTCCGGTAAGATACGCATGAATTTTATTCGAATCCTGCCCGGGGATCGGGTCACCGTAGAACTTTCGCCTTATGACCTGACTAGGGGAAGGATTACTTACCGCTTTAAATAAGTTAGTTTAGGATAGGAGATACCCTTTGTTTAACCAGGATGAAGAGTATCTGAACAAACTTTTCCCGGCAAGACGTAAGGGGGGCAAACCGTGAAAGTAAGACCATCAGTAAAACCGTTTTGTGAAAAATGTAAGATCATTAAACGCAAGGGTCGGGTTATGGTTATTTGTGAAAACCCGAAGCATAAGCAGAAGCAGGGTTAGACGGAGGTGTAAAGAAACATGGCGAGAATAGCTGGGGTGGATTTACCCAGAGATAAAAGGGTAGAAGTCGCACTCACCTATATCTTTGGGATTGGTCGGTCCACTTCCAAAAAAGTCCTTCAAGATACCGGAATCAACCCGGACACCCGGGTCCGTGACCTAACCGAAGAAGAAGTTGCAAGGCTAAGGGATGTCTTGAGCAAGGAATACAAGCTTGAAGGTGACCTGCGCCGCGAGGTGTCATTAAACATCAAGCGCTTGATCGAGATTAGTTGTTACCGCGGAATACGGCATCGCCGGGGTATGCCGGTCCGGGGTCAGCGAACCAAGACGAACGCCAGAACCCGTAAGGGACCACGTCGTACCGTGGGCGTAAGACGTAAGAAATAGAAAGGGGGGGTTAGAAGTTGGCACGAAGAGTTACCCGGGTAAAGCGTAAAGAACGGAAGAATATTGAAAAGGGCATTGCCCATATCCGTTCCACCTTTAACAATACGATTATCACCATCAGTGATACAGCGGGGAATACCATCTCCTGGTCGAGTGCCGGGACCCAAGGGTTTAAAGGCTCCAGAAAGAGCACTCCTTTTGCGGCTCAAATGGCTGCGGATGTGGCTGCCCGGGCAGCTATGGAACACGGAGTTAAGGAAGTTGAATGTTTCGTTAAAGGGCCGGGATCAGGTAGAGAAGCGGCAATCCGTTCTCTACAGGCCGCCGGGATTAACGTTAACATGATCAAGGATGTAACTCCAATTCCCCATAATGGCTGCCGGCCCCCAAAACGCAGAAGAGTCTAGGAGGTGTTTTAAAAGAATGGCGAGATATACCGGTGCTGTGTGCCGACTCTGTCGTCGGGAATCCACCAAGTTATTCCTCAAAGGCGACCGATGTTACGAAAAGTGCACGCTTGACCGTAGAAGCTATGCTCCTGGACAGCATGGACAGGGGCAAGCCAGAAAGAAAGTTTCCGAATACGGGATTCAATTACGGGAAAAACAAAAGGCCCGTCGGATTTACGGGATCTTGGAAAAACAGTTCAGGAATTATTTTGCCCATGCGGACCGGATGCCCGGGATCACTGGGGAAAATCTGTTAGTCCTCCTGGAACGCAGACTGGACAATGTGATTTTTAGACTTGGTTTTGCAAATTCGCGGAACCAGGCGCGCCAAATGGTTCGACACGGGCATTTTCGGCTGAATGGTCATAAGGCGAACATTCCCTCTATGCTCGTAAAGGCAGGGGATGTTATTTCCACTCGGGAACGCAGCAAACAATCTCCGCTGCTCCTGGAGAACTTAGAGGCAGCCAAACACAAAACTCCGCCCGCTTGGCTGGAGGTAAATTTGGAAGAGATGCAGGGACGCGTTAACAGTTTGCCCTCTAGAGAACATATTGACATTCCTATTCAGGAAACCCTGATTGTTGAGCTGTATTCGCGGTAAAGTCCGCCAAAGTCGGCCACTAAGTAGGTTGTCGAGTTCGGGACAAGGAGGGTTTGGTTTCGATGTTAGAAATTGAAAAACCGAGAATTGATATTGCCGATACAAGCGAAGACGACTGTTTCGGGAGGTTCATTATCGAGCCTCTGGAAAGAGGGTTTGGGATTACCTTGGGCAACTCGTTGCGTCGGGTATTGCTTTCCTCTCTGCCGGGAGCAGCGGTGACTTCGGTAAAAATCGATGGGGTACTGCACGAGTTTTCGACCATACCCGGGGTTGTTGAAGATACTACGGATATTATTCTAAACCTAAAAGCTTTACAAATAAAAACGTATACAGACGAGAGCAAGACTTTGCGCATTGAAGCAGAAGGCGAAGGCGAAGTTTTAGCGAAGGATATCATTGCGGACTCGGATGTGGAGATATTAAATCCCGACCTGCATATCGCCACCCTGAACAAAGATGCCCGTCTTTATATGGAGTTAAACGTGGAGAAGAGCAAAGGTTATGTTTCCGCCGAAAAGAATAAGAAACCGGACTACGTAATCGGGGTAATTCCAATCGACTCCATGTTTAGTCCCGTAGTAAAAGTAAATTATACGGTTGAGAATACCCGGGTAGGCCAGATTACGGACTACGACCGTTTAACGCTGGAAGTTTGGACGGATGGTAGTATTACCCCCAAAGAGGCGACCAGCCTGGCTGCCAAAATTTTGAGCAATCACCTGCGCTTGTTTGTTAATTTAACCGACAAGGTGGGTGAAGTTGAAATACTGGTAGATAAGGAAGAGGAACCTCGGGATCGAATAATGGATATGACCATAGAAGAACTGGATCTCTCTGTTCGTTCTTTTAACTGCTTGAAACGAGCTGGCATTAATACGGTGGGTGAACTGGTGCAAAAAAATGCAGAAGACATGATGAAGGTCAGAAATTTAGGCAAGAAATCGCTTGAAGAAGTTGACAAAAAGTTGCTGGAGTTGGGGCTGACCCTTCGCCGAATAAACGAATAACCGATACGGGGGGAAGACGGGATGGGCTATCGAAAGCTAGGTTTGCTCTCAGCTCACCGGCGGTCTTTATTGCGCAATGCGGTTACTTCCTTATTAAAAGAGGAACGCATTGAAACGACCGAGACTAGGGCCAAAGAGTTAAATCGACTGGCAGATAAAATGATTACTTTGGGTAAACGCGGGGACCTGCATGCCCGGCGGCAGGCTTTGGCATATCTGATGGACGAAGATGTAGTTACCAAGTTGTTCGAAAATCTAGGTCCTAAGTATGTGGACCGGGCCGGCGGTTATACTAGGATCATCAAAAGCGGGACTCGCCGGGGTGACGGTGCGCCCATGGCAATCCTGGAATTAGTGTAACCAGAAGTCCTAAGCTAGTAAAGCCGGGAAGTTGGGAGACCTGTATCAACACTGCAGTAAACCCAATTACTTCCTGGCTTAGTATTTTTTCAGGGGATTGGCCGCGGAGGCTGGCTGCTGCTGATGCGGCTGATTCTTTTTTGTTCTGATTCTTGTTTTGCTTTTTGTTGAGATTCCTGTTGTGATTTTGTTCTGATTCTTTTCGTTATAGTGGAGAATTAATCATGATCGTGGTTGAAAATTTAAACCATACCTATACGGGTGCGGCTGGCTGGACTGTTACCGCTCTGCAGGGAGTTAGCCTGACCATCAAAAAAGGGGAGTTTATCGGGATTGCGGGTCGCAACGGTTCCGGCAAATCTACCTTGGCGAAACATTTTAAC
>CAZKWP010000143.1:0-4943 GCA_964556555.1 uncultured Syntrophomonadaceae bacterium | reverse complement strand
TCCTCAAATCAGGATAATAGCAGTATATCATAGTACGCTCTAAAAAACAAGAAATCATTTTACCGATTCCACAAATAAAATCGGAGGGTATTCACTGGAATACCCTCCGGTTTTGGTGATTATCGTGCGTCTATCCGAATTTTTGACTTTGCGGCCCGTTTCCGTTCCTTTTCGGCATGTTCCTGCTGGTAAGCTGCCTCTAATATTCTGTCCACTTGTTCTGGGCCAAAGGCCCTTTTGACCCGCTCATAGTCAGCGGAGACTTGCCGCATGGCCTTGTTTTCCAACTTGACCTCCTGCAATCGATCAGACAGGCGGATGTTGCTCTCCCTCACCCGGCCATAGTCCCCTTGCAGACGCTCAAATTTCCCCCGCAGCTCCACATAGGCCAGATACAGGGAGCGCAGCACCTTGACGATTTGGGCCAGCAGGGGCTTTGCCTTTTTCTCTCGGTAGGCCCGGCCTGTTTCCAGCGTTCCCGGCTCCGGCAAAATCTCCTCCGGATTGGCGGAGAAATCCGCTGCCAACCGCTCCATATTTTTCACCGCCGGGGCAAGTTCTTTGAGCCGCCGTTCCTGGCTCTCCACCTGGTTTTCTTTCTCCGCCTTGACCGTCTCCAGAACGGCGATCTCCTTTGCCCGCTGCTCTTTCTTGTAGTCCAGCACAGACAAGTGCTTGTCGTGGGTGCCTTTGTCCTCCCACTCAATCCCGTGGCGCTCCATGACCAGGGAAAGCTGCTCCTTTTCCGAGCGCACCCACTGGCTCCACTCTGTGTCCCCTCTGGTGCCGCCCTGGAAACCCTGGGCCGCTAACGCCTGTTTCAAAGATACCCTCGTGTCCAGCCCTCGCTTGCTCCCGGTGGTGAATGGTACAAAGTCAATGTGCAGATGGGGCGTAGCCTCGTCCATGTGGAGGTGGGCAGAGAACACCCGGAGTTGGGGGTTGCGCTCTTGAAAGCCCTTCATGTACTCGTCCAAAACCGCTGCCGCAAGCTGTCCCTCCTCGCTGTCGGCGCTCATATCATCTCGATTGCCCACTTGCAGGATGATTTCATGGAACGGCTTTTCCTGCTTGCCGGAGCGGATCTTCTCATAGTAATCCTCTATCCTTCTGTCGGCCCTGGTTTGTTTAGCGTTGTACCGTTCCAGAGCCTCGTCAAAGAGTTCATGGTACACCGCCTTGATATTCTCCTGGCAGTAGGTTATATTCAAGTGGGAGCGTTCCGGGTCAGTGTTCTTGGCGTGGAATTTTCTACTGTTATGGTTCACCGATCCTTGGCCCACCATGGCGCTGATTGTCCTTTTCAAATCAATCCCTCCTCCCTTTTCCGCCGCGCAAGCGGCGAGCCTTTGTTACTTTCTGCGAAAGTAACGCAAAAGCACTTTTGACAGCCTGACGGCCATCAAAAGCGCATTTGCGCCCTACGGGGTGGTGTGGGGGCTTTGCCCCCGGCAACTGCGGTTGCCTCCCCCAGCAGGGCCGCCCTTTGAAAAGGGCACCCTGCACCCCGCCTAAACTTTGTCACTCGCCGTTGGGCAGGGTGGAAAGGCCAGGGGCCTTTCCACCGCCCGGCAAGTGTTTTCCGTGGGCCGAAAGTCAAGGGGTACGGGTTGTATTGACTTGCGGCAATCTCCACCCGCAGGTATGCCCCCCTTGACTTTCGCCCCCGCTCCCCGTGACAGCCGTGACGACCGTGACGATGTTTTACACACCGCCTCCGCACTCCGAAAAGCTGTCACAGCTGTCACGGTCGTCACGCCTGGGGTTCCTCCAACGTGAGCTTGATACTCCGCCCGGCATGGGTTCGGGCGCTTTCATAGTGGATGTGGTACTCATAGGACAGCCGCCACGCCCGGACATTCAGCCGCATAGCCAGGGCATTGGGTTTCATATCCAGCCCCAGGGCGGCGACAAGTTCCGTGGCCGTCCCTCTCCACTCTGGCCGTTCCGCCGTTACCAGGGCGGCAACAGCCTCCAACACCGGGTCAGGCGGCTCCTGCCGCAGCTCCGTTTCCCGCCGCTCCAGCTCCCACACAAGCCGTTCCTCGTCCCGCTTGAGGTAGAGGCGCTGGTCTTGCTGATCCCGCCCAGAAATGTCCAGGGTGGCGGCGTTGTCTGCCCGCCGCTCCTTTTGGAGCAGAAAGGCCCCGTCTGCCGCACCCAATAAGCCGTTGGTGCCGGAGATCATATCAAACTTATCATCGGCCTGCTGCTTGCGGGTGTGATGTACAACCAGGAGGCAAACCCCGCTTATATCGGCAAACCGTTTCAGTTTGGTGATTACCTCATAGTCGTTGGCATAGCTGTACTTCTCTGCCCCGGCCTCCCGGATTTTTTGCAGGGTGTCGATGATAATAAGCCGGGTGTCCGTGTGTTCCCGGACAAAGCCCTTTAGCTGCTCCTCCAGGCCACCGCCGAGCTGCTTAGCTCCGATGGCAAAGAACAGGTTTCCGGTACTCTCTACTCCAAACATCCGGTACAACCGCTCCTGTAAGCGACGGTGGTTGTCCTCCAGGGCCAGATAGAGGACTGTCCCCTGGCGCACCTCATACCCCCACAGGGAAAGGCCCATACTCACATGATAGGCAAGCTGGGCCATGAGAAAGGACTTGCCCACCTTGGGAGCGCCCACAAAGAGATATGTCCCCGCATAGAGCAGACCGTCTACCACAGGAGGTCTGCCGGGGTACACCTGTTCGTAGAGGTCATTCATAGACACGGTAGGCAGATAGGCCGGGTCATTGACCCGGCTTATCTGCCGCAGGATTTCCTCCAAATCTCTTTCCGGGGGCTTGTGTTCTGTCACGCCCTCTGCTATACTTTGGTTAGGTTTTTGTGAGAGCGACTGTCCCCCGTCTGCGCCAACAGGCGGATATGGGGCAGTCGTTTTCTCTTGCAATCTATCCATCTATCAATCCTCCCTCATGCCGTCCATGATGGCGGCGATCAGCCGGATGGTGTCCAGCAACTCCCCATCCACGCCATTCCCGGCCTCGATACGCTCCAGTTCTTCCAGAACGGCGGCCAGCTCGTTCCGCAGGGCCTTATACACCCTGGGGTTGCCCTGTACCACCACATCCCGGCACAGCAGCCGTCGGGTGATGTAGTCCTGTTTGGTAAGGCCGGAGAGCCGCACAGCGGTTTCAATTTCCCTGTCCTCATCCGGGGACACCCGGAAAGCCACAGTTTTGTTTCTCCAGCGGTTGTGTCGGTCAAGATTTTTCACTGACATGATTTAGGCCCCCTTTCGCTCCATGTCCAGTTTGTCCGCCATCTCCGCCTGCCGGGTGGGGAACAGGTGGGCGTAGCGGTAGGTAATATCAATGCTTTCATGTCCCACCCGGTCAGCGATTGCCAGGGCCGTAAAGCCCATGTCAATGAGCAGCGAAATGTGGGAGTGCCTCAGGTCGTGTATTCTGATCCGCTTTACCCCGGCCTCTTTCGCACCCCTGTCCATCTCCCGGTGGAGGTAGGATTTTGTCACCGTGAAAATGCGGTCGGTGGGCTTCACCCCATACAGGCTCTTGATATAGTCTCGCATTTCTTCACAGAGGAAAGCGGGCATTTGAATGACCCGGTTGCTCTTAGGGGTCTTGGGGTCGGTAATCACATCCTTGCCCTTAATCCGCTGGTAGGACTTGGAGATGGTGACGGTCTGTTTCTCAAAGTCGAAGTCGCCAGGAGTGAGGGCCAGCAGCTCCCCCTCCCGGACGCCGCACCAGTAGAGCATTTCAAAGGCGTAATAGGAAAGGGGCTTGTCCATCATGGCCTCGGCGAATTTCAGATACTCCGCCTTTGTCCAGAACAGCATTTCCCGTCCCTTTGGCTTTCCCATATTGCCCGCCTGGGCAGCGGGATTGACCTTTAGATTGTAGTGCCGTACCGCATGGTTGAACACGGCGCTCAACTGATTGTGCAGCGTTTTTAAGTACACCGGAGAGTAGGGCTTGCCGTTCTTGTCCCGGTAACCCAGCATTTCATTCTGCCAGGCGATGACCTCCTTGGAGTGAATGTCGCACATCTTCCGCTTGCCGAAGTACGGCACCAACTTCTTGTAGAGGATATGCTCTTTCGTCCCCCAGGTGTTTTCCTTGATACGGCCTTTCATGTCCGCCACATAGACAGCCACGAAGTTTTCAAAGGTCATTTCCAGGTCGGCGGTCTGTTGTTGCAGGAATGTCCGCTCCCACTCCAGAGCCTCCCGCTTGGTGGGAAAGCCCCGTTTCATTTTCTTTACTTTCTTGCCCGTCCAGTCCTCGTAGTAAAAGGACGCATACCATGTGCCCTTTGCCTTGTCTTTGTATGCCGGCATTGTGGTTCCCTCCTTATTGTCTGTCCCGCAGCCCATAGAATTTTTCCTCGAAGTAGCGCCTGCTTACCCGTCCGGGAATGGTGAGAAAGCCTTTTTTCTTCAGCTCCTCGTTCATCTCCCGCACCAGCTTGTAGGCGTAGGGCTTGGAAATGCCCAGCTCCCTGGCGACCTCCTCTGCTCTCACAAACAGCTCCTTTTCCATGGTCAGCACCTCCTTATTTTAGTTTCGCAAATATGTTAATGTCACCATCTTCATTATACATTAACATAAGTGTTAATGTCAAGAATTTATTTCGCATTTTTGTTAAAGATTATCTTGCATCTTTCGCTTTTTTGCGCTATACTATTGGCAAAGGCGGTGGGATATTATGACAGTCGGAGACAAGATAAAGAAAATCCGCACCTTTCGAGGCATGACACAAAAGGAATTGGGGCTTGCTATCGGCTTTGAGGAAAAGGGAGCGGACAACCGGATCGCCCAGTATGAGACGAATTACCGTGTTCCGAAACGGGAACTGCTGGACAAGATGGCCGAGGCGCTGCGGGTAGACCGCCAGAACTTCTACACCATCGCCCCCGGCTCTGCCGAGGACTTCATGCGGACATTCTTCTGGCTGGACGAGGACAGCCC
>CAZKWP010000142.1:1913-4971 GCA_964556555.1 uncultured Syntrophomonadaceae bacterium | reverse complement strand
AAACACCCGCTGCGGGTCCTGTCCCAAGACCTCAGCCACTTCCAGGCCGCTTATCGCCCCGGTGTCAGCATAACTGTGACTCTGATAAGCCGCTTTCACCTTGTCCAAGACTCGCATCACGTTGGTTTTTTCCGCCATAACGCATCACTCCTTAATCAATCGGCTCGTTCATATACCGGTAGACGTAATTGGTGTCAATGGTCACTACGGCGTAGTAACTTGCATTTTCCGCTTTTATTGCTTTTTTTATCTTCTTGACCAGTTCGCCCGAATCCAGCTCAAAACCAACCGGTACTACCACGTCAAAAATCAAGTTGGTATGGGTTTCCCCTCTGACCACCCGGAAATCATGCATAGTCAGTCTTTTGTCAATTGAAAAGACGATGTTGTCGGTCATCGCCCGGATCTGGTTTATTTCCTGGTCATCCGTAATGATCGGGTCCAGATGAATAACCAGATTTACATCCAGATCCCGGGCAAAATCCCGTTCGATATTGTCAATCAGATCATGGGACTTAAGGATGTCCTCCTTGGCATCCACTTCCGCGTGCACCGTGGCAAAATAACGGTTTGGCCCGTAGTTGTGGAGCACCAGATCATGGATATTCAAAATACCTTTATAAGACAGGAGCTTGTTTTCCAGTTTCTCAACAAAATCGGGTTCAGGCATTTCGCCTAGCAGGGGGTTTAAGATATCTTTTAAAATATCGACGCCGGAGTAGATGATAAACAGGGCCACTAAAATGCCCATATAGCCGTCAAGCTTAACGCCGGTCAGCTTGGAGATGATTATGGCTAAAAGCACCGCGCCGGTTGCGATAACGTCGTTGCGCGAATCAACGGCAGCCGCTCTGATGGTAGCTGAAGCAATCTTATTCGCAATTTTGGCGTAAAAGCCGCTGAGCCAAAACTTCATAAAAATTGAGAGAACCAGAACGACAATCATAACGGTGGAATAGGTGGTTACCTCCGGGTTGACTATTTTTCCGTAGGAGGAGCGGATCAGTTCCACGCCCACCAACAGGATGGCGATCCCGAGAATGAGGCCGGTTAAATACTCAATGCGTGCATGTCCGAACGGGTGATCCTTATCAGCCGGCCGGCCCGAGATTTTGAAGCCGACCAGGGTAACGACGGAGGATCCCGCATCCGACAGGTTGTTAATCCCGTCGGCAGTGACAGCGATGCTGTTAAATAACACGCCAATCAATATTTTGCTCAGACTGAGCAGGATATTTACGGCAATTCCTACGCTGCTGGACAGCGTACCGTATCTGGTCCTTACCTCGGGGTCACTTACCTGTTCATAATCCTGAATAAAGGATTTAATCAGCCAGTTGATCATGCATGGTCTCCTTTCCGCGATGCGCTCCGCTCCCGTATACCAAAAAGACGCATTGCTGCGCCTTACAAACTGCCTTAAATTATGCTCCGCGGAAAATCTTTCAATTAGACCTTATACTTTAATGCTTTAACTTTCAATTTCCGCGGACTTAACGGCGTTTGGCCAGTTCGTTAAACACTTCCGCCGGTTTTATCCCGCCTTCGGCCAGCAGCACCAAAAGGTGGTAGATTAAATCAGCGCTCTCGTAAACCAGTTCTTCGCGGCTGCGGTTCTTGGCGGCAATAATCACCTCAGCCGCTTCTTCGCCCACCTTTTTGCAGATCTTATCGATTCCCTTATCGAACAGGTAAGCGGTATAAGAGCCTTCCGGGCGCGTTTCCTGCCGCTCCAAAATGACCTGGTAAAGCTCGGGGATGATGCTTTCTGCGGCTGCGGCCGCGCGCGCTTTTTCCTCGGATGTTTCTGCTGTATTAGCTGCCGGTTCCGGTGCTATATCCGCCGCTGCGGCCGCGCTGGCCGTTTCCGCGCTCTTTGCTGCCGTGTATGCGGCTGGCTCCGCTGCTTCGGCATTTGGCGAAGCCGGCTCAGCCGGCTTGGTTAGTTCCAACTGATAAACCTTTTGGGGATCAAAAACCGGTTCCCCGACGGTCTGCAGATTACCCTGGCCATCTACTTCCCGAAAGAAACAAGTAGCATACCCCTCGTGACAGGCGGCCCCGGTTTGTTCGACCTTGACCAGAATCGCATCCTGATCGCAGTCAAATGAAATTCCCCGGACCTTCTGCGTATGCCCGGAAGTCTCCCCTTTATGCCATAATTCCTGCCGGCTGCGGCTCCAAAACCAGGTTTCCCCGGTTTCCCAGGTCCTCTCCAGGGCTTCACGGTTCATGTAGGCGACCATCAAGACCTGACCCGAGTCAGCATCCTGGACAATCGCCGGAATTAAGCCGTCCGCGCTAAATTTTAATTCGCCTAAAAAAGTTAAGCCTCTCATCTGCGTACCGTTACCCCCTTCTCGGTTAGATAAGCCTTGGCCTCGGCCACAGTATACTGCCGGTAGTGAAAAATGGAAGCGGCCAGCGCCGCGTCAGCCTTGCCCTGGTCGAGGACTTCCGCCAGGTGGGAGAGATCTCCCGCTCCGCCGGAAGCAATCACCGGAATACGCACCGCTTCGGCCACGGCCCGGGTCAAGGGCACGTCATAGCCGTCTTTGGTCCCGTCCTGGTCCATACTGGTCAACAGAATTTCGCCCGCTCCCAGGCTTTCCGCCCGCTGCACCCATTCTAAGACGTCGATGCCGGTAGGGGTGCGCCCCCCGTGGGTAAACACTTCCCACTGTGTTTCGCCGCATTGCCGTGCGTCCACGGCCAGGACAATGCACTGCGAACCAAAACGCTGGGCTGATTCAGAGATCAGCTGCGGATTCAGGACCGCGGCCGTGTTTAAAGAAATCTTATCCGCCCCGGCCTTAAGCATCCGCCGGATATCCTCCAGGTTGCGCAGCCCGCCGCCCACGGTAAAAGGAATAAAAACTTCCTCAGAGGTCCGGCGCACCACGTCTTCCATGATGTCCCGGTCCTCGGCGGAAGCGGTAATATCTAAAAACACTACTTCATCGGCGCCGGCCTGGTCGTAAAAAGCGGCCAGTTCCACTGGGTCTCCGGCATCCTGCAGGTTTAAGAAATTGGTTCCCTTAACGACCCGCCCAGCTTT
>CAZKWP010000142.1:0-1903 GCA_964556555.1 uncultured Syntrophomonadaceae bacterium | reverse complement strand
AGGCAGGGAATAATTCTTTTTGCCAGCACTTGCTTGTTTTCATCCTTCCTGCCCTATTTGACGATATGTCCTTCGCCTTTAGCCACGTCCAGCGCTTCTTCCAGAACGACTACGCCCGAGTACAATGCCCGACCGATAATCACGCCTTCCACCCCATAAGGTTCCAGGGCTTTGAGGCTCCGGATATCTTCCAGCGAAGAGATGCCGCCGGAAGCTAAAATCTTCAGATTGCAGGCTAAGCCCATTTCACGGGTCCCTTCCACATTGGGGCCTTTGAGCATCCCGTCGCGCCGGATATCGGTGAGGACGATGCGTTTAATCCCGTACGACTCAACTTCGCGGCCCAGGTCCAAGATGTTTTTCTCCGAGGTTTTATCCCAGCCTTCAATCACTACCCGGCCGTCCCGGCCATCGATCCCTACTAAGATCCGCTCGTCAAACTCGGCTGCCGCCTGTTTGACCATCTCGGGATCGTCAATGGCCGCGGTTCCCAAAATAACCCGACCGACCCCCAGGTCCAGCAGTTGGCGGACCGTATCCAGGGAACGAATCCCCCCACCGACCTGAATCGGGATCTGTACATTGTTGACGATCGCTTTGATCCATTCCAGATTTTTCATTTGTCCCGCAAAAGCCCCGTCCAAATCCACTACATGAATCCATTCCGCCCCGCGCTGCTGCCAATTTAAGGCAACCTCCACCGGGTTATCGGAGAAAACTAACTCTTGGTCCAGTCGGCCCTGGATTAAACGGACACAGCGGCCGTCCCGCAAATCAATCGCCGGGATTATCAGCATTGTCTACCAACTCCCCATAATTCCTCAGTATTTTTAAGCCAAATACGCTGCTTTTTTCTGGATGGAACTGAATGCCAATCAGATTATCCCGACTTACCACGGCCGGCACCGGCACGCCATAATCAGCGGTCGCGGCAATCAGACTGGAATCTTCGGTCTGGGCATAGTAAGAATGAACAAAATAATAGTAGGTGCCTTCCGGGATGTCCTTCAGCACCGGTTCTTCCCGTCGGAGATTAAGCTGATTCCAGCCCATATGCGGGATCTTGCGGCCTTCGCCTTCGGGCAGACGGACTACTCGGCCCGGCATCATCCCCAAGCCCTCGTGCCAGCCGTTTTCCTCGCTGCCCTCAAAGAGGAGCTGCAGTCCCAGACAAATCCCGAGCAGCGGTTTCTTAAGCGCCACTACCTCTTTTAATGCAGCGTCCAAACCGGTGCGCCGCAGATTCTGCATGGCGTCTCCAAAAGCGCCGACCCCGGGCAGAATCACTCCTCTTGCGGCCACGACTTGCTCCGGCTGACTGGTAATGAAAGCGGGATAGCCGACTTTCTCCAATCCTTTTTGTACGCTGCGTAAATTCCCCATGCCGTAGTCTACTATCGCGATCATTGGGTTGCTCCTTTTTAAGCCAGGATGCCTTTGGTCGAGGGAATCCCCTGTCCGCGGGGATCAATCTCCGTGGCTTCACGCAAAGCCCGGCCTAAGGCTTTAAAAATTGCTTCAATAATGTGGTGGGTGTTCTTGCCGCTCAGCATTCGCACGTGCAGCGTGAGCCCGGCATGTACCGCCAGGGCTCGCAGAAATTCTTCAACCAGTTCGGTATCAAAATCCCCGACCTGACTGGCCGCGAAATTTACGTTGAAATCGAGGTAGGGCCGGCCGCTGATATCCACGGCCGTTAAAATCAAGGCTTCGTCCATAGGGACTAAGGCACTGCCGTAACGCCTAATCGCGATGCGTTCGCCCAAAGCCTGGCGCAAAGCCTGTCCCAGGGTAATTCCCACGTCTTCCACCGTATGGTGAGCGTCTACCGCCAAATCCCCTTGGGCAATCAGGGTTAGATTAAACAAGCCATGCCGGGTGCAAAGCTCCAGCATGTGGTTTA
>CAZKWP010000141.1:4665-4976 GCA_964556555.1 uncultured Syntrophomonadaceae bacterium | reverse complement strand
CGGATTATAGATCTTCTGATAAGTGGCCACGGTACAAATCTCGGGGTGGCCCGGATCCGTCTTATGGATGCGCGCCGGGTCGGTTACCATAATTTTGACCTTTTGCTGCACCTCTTCGGTCGAAGCGGAAATAGCGATATCGTTGCTGTAGCTCTTGCTCATTTTCCGGCCGTCCACGCCCGGCAGCAAAGCCAATTCCGCCAGATACCCCTGCGGTTCTTTAAACAGCTTGACCCCGTACATATGGTTAAAGCGCCGCGCGATTTCCCGGCTCAGTTCCAGATGCGCCAGCTGGTCTTCCCCTACCGGCA
>CAZKWP010000141.1:0-4655 GCA_964556555.1 uncultured Syntrophomonadaceae bacterium | reverse complement strand
TCAGCGGCCATCAGGACCGGGTAGCCAAGGAAGCCGTGGGTTGAAATATCCTTACCCCCGCTGGAAAGCTGCAGCATCTGGTCTTTATAGGTGGGACAGCGTTCCAGCCAGCCCAGGGGAGTTATCATGGACAACAGCAAATACAGTTCGGCGTGTTCTTTAACGTCGGACTGGATAAAGACCGTACTTTTAGCGGGGTCGATTCCTACGCTCAGCCAGTCTATAACCATCTCCCTGATGTTATCCCGGATCGCTTCCGTTTCTTCAAAAGCGGTAGTCAAGGCGTGCCAGCTGGCGACAAAATAAAAGCACTGGTGTTTTTCCTGCATTTTTACCCAATTTTCCAAAACGCTTAAGTGCCCGATATGCAGTTTGCCCGTTGGCCGCATCCCGCTGAGCACCCGCTGATTTAATTTTTCTGGCTGCATTGGTTCATCCTCCATCTAGTAAGTTATCGCTATATCAGATTCAGGATAATCTGGGCAATAAAGCCCGCGCTGTTAAAGATCACATTCGATAAAACAGTTAAAAGCGGATTAAGCAGTTTCCCGGTAAACCCGCTGAAAATCAGCACGATCAGCAGCAGAGGGCCGTAGCGTTCCAATTGCAAAAAGGCATCCCCAAACTGCGCCGGAAGGATACTGGCGAAAATTTTCGAACCGTCCAGCGGCGGAATGGGAATCAGATTAAAGGCGGCCAAAACCAGATTGATCCAAATCACGCCCTGCAGCATCTGAATGCCGAGGCTATTCGCCGGGCCACCCTGCGGAAAACTGAGAAAGAAGATCAAGGCTCCGGTAAAAGCCATAACCACGTTGGCAACTGGACCGGCCAAGGACACCAGCGCCACTCCGGTTCGCATATTGCCCCGAAATTTTAAAGGATTTATGGGTACGGGTTTGGCCCAGCCAAACCCGGCCAGCATCAACATCAAGAACCCCATTAAATCAATATGGGCTAAGGGATTTAAGGTTAAACGACCCGAATAGGCGGAGGTGTAATCCCCCAGATAGTCAGCCACTCGGGCGTGGGCATACTCATGGACGGTTAAACCAACAATTATCCCTGGCAAAATCAGCAGCCATTGAGACGGGTCGAAGCTCATTTTCGGGCCTCCTCTTTCCTGGGCAAGTAATTTTTAAGCCGGGCCAGTTCATCTTCCCGGCTGCTCACTAATCCATCTAAGCGCGCATCCCGCAGATCGTCCAGAATCGTTCTGAAGAGCGGACCGGGTCTCAGCCCCAGATTAATCAGATCCCGTCCGTTGATCTCCGTGGCCGGCTGACTGCGCAGTTTAATAGCGGCAAGGATCTGCTCCTGCCAGGCTTTTGAGCTGTGGACCGACAGCAGATATACCAGGGTTTCCTCCGAGCAGGGGCTAAGCAGATTAAACAGGGTGCTCATTTTAATTTCCCGGGGGCCCTGACCCAGTTTCAAAAGTTCCGCCTCAGTGC
This sequence comes from uncultured Syntrophomonadaceae bacterium, assembly GCA_964556555.1. Classification (GTDB taxonomy): domain Bacteria; phylum Bacillota; class Ch66; order Ch66; family Ch109; genus CAYXHK01. The sequence goes on along the minus strand of CAZKWP010000141.1, from coordinate 3,201 downwards.
GAAAAGCAATGGTCATGGTCTGGGTTTCCAGGCGGTTCAAGTGGTACTTCACGCCCACATCCACGGCTTTGTCCAGCCCGGCCTCATGAAAAAGCACCAGCCAATACCCCAGCCAGGCCAAATTGGATCCGGATTCGGTTTCGGATACGCTGATTAAACCCGCATCCAGCAGGCAGCTGCGCACCAATTCCTGCGCCAACTGCACCCGGCTCAGCCGTTTCCAGGTTTTTGGGTTAAACTCCGCCTCCGGCAGAACCTGTGCCGCCACGCCTAAATCCGCCAGACGGCGCAAACCCGGCAGGGGATTGGTTTCACTAAGCAGCGTTTTTAATTCTTCTTTGATGCGGGTACCGGAAACGGCCCGCAAAAAACCGCGGTATACCGCGTCTTCGAGAAACTGCAAGGTCTGCAGCTCAATGCGGAAACCAAAACGCTGTTCAAACCGGATGGCGCGGATAATCCGGGTCGGATCCTCCACAAAACTCATACTGTATAATACTCGGACCAGACCGCGTTCCAGGTCGAGCCTCCCGCCAAAGAAGTCGACCAGCCCCCCGAAGTAGCGGGAATTTAACTGAATCGCCATGGCATTGATCGTAAAGTCACGGCGGTACAGGTCATGGCGCAGGTTGGAGCGTTCCACCGAGGGAAGCGCCGCCGGATACTCGTAGTATTCAACCCGGGCCGTGGCGACGTCAATGTGCTGGCCGTCCGGCAGGATTACGATGGCCGTACCAAAACGGTCGTGCACGCGCACCTCGCCGCCCAAAACCTGGGCAAAATGCTGGGCAAAGACCGGGGCGGTTCCTTCCACCACCAGATCGATATCCATATTCGGGTAACCGAGCCAGAGATCCCGCACAAAACCGCCGATTACGTAAACCGACATGCCCAGATCGTCGGCTATTTTGCCCGCGGTCTCAAAGAGCTGCATCACCGAGCTCGGCAGTTCCCGGTGCATTTTTTCCCGCCAGTTCTTACTGAACCAGTAACCGGGTTCGCTCGCCACCGGCCCGACATCATAAAGCAGCTTATGGTCTTCCGGGTAATCCTGGCCGTGAAAGGTCCTTAAAATGTCGCTGCGGGAAACGATCCCGATCAGTTCCTCATTTTCAATCACTGGCAGACGGCCGATATCATGGGTGACCATCAGGTACTGCAGTTCCGATAGTGGGGTGTCCGGGGGGACGGACACGACCTGCCGCGCCATATACCCTTTTACCGGCGAGTGTTCCAAGCTATGCAGCCGCGCCTTATCCACATCGCGCCGGGAAATTACCCCAACCACCTTACCGTCTTCCAGAACCGGCAGGCCGGTATGCCCGTAGCGCAGCATAATCTTGTCCGCTTCTTTTAGCGATAGATGCATCGAAATGCTTTTCACCGGGGTGGACATGATATCACGGGCCACCAACGGAGGCTGGGTTTTTTCGTCCAGCACCCAGTCCAGTTCCTCCAGCACCGATTCCAGGCTGCGTCCTTTAATCGCCGCGGACGAAGCCTTCGGGTGGCCGCCACCGCCAAAAACCTTGCACACCTCGCCGACATCAAGCGAATCCGTGCGGCTGCGCGCCACGACATAAATTCGCTTGTTCATTTCAACTACGGTAAACAGGGCATCCAGGGTTTCTACGTCCCCCAGCTTGTGGGTGATAAAATCAAGATTGCCGACGATTTCCCGGTCCCGGGCCGAGGCAATGACTACGTCAATCCCATTGATGTTTTTATGCCGCACCGAAGAAAGCAAACGGTTAAATAAGTCCTTTTGCTGATCGGTAAAGGTTAATTCAATAAAGTTGGCGACAATGCTCAGGTTGGCGCCCTGTTCCAATAAGTAAGCCACGGCTCGCACATCCCGGGCCGTGGTAGTCGTAAAAGTAAGACTGCCGGTATCTTCATATATTCCGAGCGCTAAAACCGTAGCCTCAAAACGGGTCAGTTTGTGGCCCAGCTGCTGGATTTTTTCAACCAGCAGGGTGGTGGCTGCTCCCAGACTATCTGTAACTTTCACCTGGGCCTTTAACGGTTCCAGCGGCTCTGAATGGTGATCATAAAGATGGATTTCCGCTTCGCTTTGTCTGATCCAAGAAGCCAGATCCCCTAAACGCCGCGGACTATTGGTGTCTACGACTACGACCAAGTCCACTTCCGCTAAATTAATCTCTTTCAGGCGTTTAATGATCAGCGAATCTTTGTGCAATGACATAAACCGCTGCACATTACCCGACATTCCGCCTACAAAAACCAATTCCGCCCGAGGGTATAGTCTTTGCGCCGCCACCATACAGGCCAGCCCGTCAAAATCGAGATGATTATGCGATACAATGATCTCCATGCGAACCCCCGGTAAATTAATTTCATTCTTGTTCTTTTAATATATTACTCGTTCGCCGAAACGGCTCACTAGTTTAATTCATTAACTTCGTTCAGGCAAATCACGAGACTTACTCGCATTCCTAAACATCACCTTTTACTCGTTCACACGTGGCTTACTAAACGCTCCGGGATCCGGTCGTTGCGCAGCAGATCCTCACAGGTTTCCCGTTCCAGGATGATGTCTGCCTTTCCGTCTTTTACGAGCACCGCGGCCGGGCGGGGCAGCCGGTTATAGTTCATCGACATGGAATAGTTGTAAGCCCCGGTGCAAAGCACGGCCAAAATGTCGCCGGTTTCAACCTTGGGCAGGTTAATGTCCCAAATCAGCATGTCCCCGGATTCACAGCATTTGCCGGTGATCGAAACTATTTCGGCCGGCGGTTCAGTTGCCTGGTTGGCAATAATTGCTTCGTAAACCGCTTTATAAAGCGCGGGTCGCGGATTGTCCGACATGCCTCCATCAACGGCCACGTACTTGCGCACCCCGGATATTTCCTTAATCGAGCCGACCGTATACAGGGTAGTCCCCGCCTCTCCCACAATGGAGCGGCCGGGTTCAATCATTATCCGGGGAACCGGCAGACCAAAGGCCGCGGCGCTTTGTCGCACGGCGCCCAGCACGGCTTTAGCGTACTCCGCGATGGTCGCGGGACGGTCACCTTCCGCGTAATAGATGCCAAATCCGCCGCCCAGATTTAATTCTTCCACTACCGCCTGGGTCTGCTCTTTGATCTCGCGGGCTACTCCCATCATCACTTCGGCCGCATGACCGAAGGAATCCATTTCAAACACCTGGGAACCGATATGACAATGGATTCCTTTAAA
>CAZKWP010000140.1:0-5117 GCA_964556555.1 uncultured Syntrophomonadaceae bacterium | reverse complement strand
ACTCACGATTTTGGTGGATAATGATATATAATAAATGTTGAAAGTATACAAGGAGGAAATCGCAGATGTACGATAATATTATTGATACTATTGGTCATACCCCGCTTGTCAGAATAAATAAGTTAAATCCCAAACCGCATATACCACTTTACGCAAAGTTGGAGGGCTTTAACCCAACCGGCAGCATTAAGGATCGGATTGCCATAAAGATGGTTGAGCAGGCCGAAGAATGCGGTGCCCTGACCCCAGGAAAAACCATCATTGAACCTACCTCCGGCAATACCGGGATCGGTCTGGCGATGATCGGCGCCGTCAAAGGGTATGCGGTTGAAATCGTGATGAGTGAAGCAGTTTCGGTTGAACGCCGTAAAATGATTGAGGCCTTTGGAGCAAAAACAACACTTACGGATGCTTCTCAAGGCACGGATGGAGCGATTCGCAAAGCCCATGAACTTTGCCGCCTCTACCCGGAAAAGTATTTCATGCCCAACCAGTTTTCCAATGAATACAACAAACTCGCCCACTATGAAACGACCGCCAATGAAATCTGGGACGATACCCGCGGCCAGGTTACCCATTTCGTTTCCGCGCTCGGCACCTCCGGTACTATTATGGGGGTGGGCATGGGCTTAAAAGCGAAAAACCCTAAGATTCAGATCGTTGAAGCCCATCCGGTACTGGGCCATTACATCCAAGGCTTAAAAAACATGGAGGAGGCCATTGTCCCGGCAATCTACGACCCGGCGCAAATCGACCGACGAGTGATGGTTGAATCAGAGGCTGCCTTTGCGATGGCCCGAACCGTTGTTTCGCAGGAAGGCATCTTTGTGGGCATGAGCAGCGGTGCAGCCATGGTGGCGGCGCTGGAGTGCATCAAAGACTTGGAGGAGGGCTTTGTGGTAGTAGTCTTCCCAGACCGCGGCGAAAAATATTTGAGTACGGGCCTGTTTCAATTGGCCCCTTAATTCGTAATCTAAGAAAGGTCAAACTCCATAATGAGGCCAAGGAAAGAGCCAATGAGCCAGTTCCCCACCAGACACGCCGAATTATTCCGGTAAACGGTCTCGATTTTAATGGTGCCCGGAAGTGTTTCCGGGCATTTGCGTCTTTTAATCAGCCGTATCTTTTAGCCAGCAACCTTCCAGTAAGAATTCAGTTCCCGATGCCTGGCCTGAGCCTCAGTTATGATATTTTCGATAACCTCCCGAACCGTAAGAATTTCATTTATCGTACCCAAGCCTTGTCCGACGATAATCAAACCCGCTTCCAGATCTCCATCCTGGAATACCCTGACAAAGCTGTTGCGAGTATCCTCTCCAGCCGCAACTGCGGCTAAATTCGAACTGGCTTTAAACCGGGCAACCGCCTCTTTTTTTATTGCGCGGGTTCTCCCGCCATTCTTTAGATTATAGAGCACCGCGTCGGTTTCATCCGCCCAGACTATCAGTTCCTTAACGTTGGAATGGGCGATACATTCCTCAGTAGCAATAAACCGAGTCCCAATCTGTACCCCTTCTGCGCCCATGGCCAAGGCGGCTAAAAACGACTTGCCGCTCGTAATCGAACCGGCCGCAATGACCGGTATTTTTAGAATACTGGCCGCTTTAGGAACCGATGCCAGCAAGGTTACATCTTCCGGTCCCGGGTGTCCGCCGGCTTCGATTCCAACCACAACCACGGCATCCGCACCCATATTTTCGGCTTTTAGAGCATGTTTAATGGTCGGGGCAACATGCACCCAGGTTATTCCCGCCTTTTTTAGCAGGGGAACATAATCCTTAGGGTTTCGGCCGGAGGTGAATACGGCTTTGACCTTAGAATTGACTGCGGCCTCAATGAATTCTCCCATTTCCCGGTAGCCGAGCGAGATGTTAACCCCAAAAGGTTCAGCGGTCAGGCTTCTAACCAGTTCAATTTCCGCCAGCAGTTCATCTTTACTGCTTAGGGTTCCTGCACTGATTAAGCCGAACCCCCCGGCTCCCGAAACTGCCGCAGCCAAATTTCCTCGCCCCAGCCAGTGCATGCCCCCTAAGATAATTGGGTATTTAATGCCGAGTAATTCCGTCACTCGCGTTCGCATTTTAATTACCCCCTTAATGTTTATAAAATTTCGATAAACTGTCATACCAGTATCCGAAAAAATCCCCAAGATGCTTTCCCGTATAACTTAACCAAGCCGTCGCTTAATTTTCCCCCACAAGCCGGTGCCGACCATCCCGTCCGCTTTGTTAAGAATCCGCTTAATTACCACCAGCACTTCCTCTTCTCCCGCCCAATGCCGGCGTACAATTTCAGGATCGGAGTTATTGACCAGGGAATTCAGCACATAAGCGGCGATGGCGATATCGTCGACAAAGCCAACCGGTCCTAGTACCAACTCCGGGATAAAATCGAGTGGGGATACGTAATAGGCAATCGCCCCTGCCAGTTTGGCCTTATCCGCAATCATAACCTCTTTGTCCAGCATCAGCTTGCAGAGCAAATGAAACAAATCCGGGGCAAACAATAGATATTCCGCCCACTGGTTCGTTTTTCCCTCATCCGTCTGGGCCCAGCGCTTAATTTTTACCCTTAATTCCTGGTAGAAGTCTTGGTTTTTTGGAGTCATAACCAACCTCCTCTGCTAAAAACGGATCTTAGCCTTTTTGACGGTGTCAAAAACGCTTCATATCGAACAACTTAAAAATTTAAATTAAACTAAAAATTCTTTTGCCTATGGGATTTTAGGTCAAATCGGAATTAAGACGGTGTTGCCAACATAAGACCGCATAACAACATCCCCTGCACTTGGGATTCTACCGGAAATCTAAGTTTTTAAAGTTATTGAGATAATTAAATATTGGGTAATACTCGGTACCAGTTGTTCCAGCAGCGTACCCAGTCTAAGGCTACCCAGTCGGTGTTGGCATAGCGGCCTTGGGCGAAGATATGCCAATGGCCAAAATACCAAAGCGCGGGCTGGTATTTCCGCAGGATCTGCGACAGCATTTCCCGGGACGGATCGATTTCCGCGTGTTTTTGTTTCTTAGATTCTTCCACCGGAAATTCAGACGGGCCGGTATGGGAAATAACGATATCGATGTTGTCCTTGGGCAAAAGCCGCAAGTCATCGGCACAAACTATTTCCTCTGGGAACCAGTCCCAGCCCTCAAACCGCCGGGCACAGTCGATAGACTGTCCCCCTCCGCAAAACAAAACCCGGCGCCCATCCGTCAGTTCCAGGACTGACCCCCGGGGCATGTAATAAATCCCCGGGGCTACTTCCACCGGTTGGCCCGGAACTTTTACCAGAGCCCGCAGCGCCCCCAAGTCGTCATTATTGCCTTCGCAAAAATAAATTCGCGTCTGCTGGGTATTTAGATTCAGGAGATCTTGCTCCTCCAGACGCGGCCAGTAACCGAAATCGCCCACCTGCAGGATTATCGCCGGTTTTTCCTGTTCAATCAAACGATTAAGCTTAGCGAATTCACCGTGCACGTCACCCAATACGATAATCTTCATAAAGTTACCCCGAGAATTAATTAGTTGTCTTTAAATGTATTAATCTGAGCCAATCGCAAAATGTAATTTTTGCAGCGGGGCAGAGTCATCTCCCATTAAGGACTCTATCAAGTTTCTTTTATATCCATTAGCCAATGATTATTTTGCTCGCTTCTTCTATAGGCAATCCGCACAGCCGCGTCTCGGCGGCCTTGGCCTCATTCCAGCCGCCTTGAACATAGACCGGGACCAGGTTTAAGCCCATGGCCCGCAGGATTTGATGGTAGCGCTCCAGGGTCAGGTCGCTGTATTCATTTCTTTCATCCCGGGCCACCTCGGTACGGGAGACCCCAAGCAGCGCGGCCAGTTTAGACTGGGACAAACCAAGGAAGATGCGCAACCCGATCAATTGGCGGTTCAAAGACAGTTCCCGCAGCGCCGCGGGGTCTTTGGCCCGCAAACGTTTGTATAAATCCAGGGCTCGTTTATTTTCCTCCAGCATTCGGGTGGTGCAGCCCGTCAAACACTGGATCTCCTCCTCGCTGTATTCGCGGAGCTTCAGGCCCTCCACCTGCTTCTCCAACTGCTCGATGCCCTCCCGGTAAAGTATCCGGGCTTGCTGGTACTGCTGCTCGGTTTTGATCATGCCGGCCCCTCCTTAATCTTGATGATCCCTTTGGGGCGATGCGACCATTTGTCGTTTCGGAAAAAACTGATCTTCGGGTCAATCAACTCTTCGCATTCCGCATAAGCCGGGGTGTGTTCCTGGTAGACCGGAAACATCTCCACATGGCGGCTGAAGGCCATAGGGTAGCCGGTCTTGCCAGATACGTCGGTTACTGTTTCAAATCGCCAGAAATCCGGGTCAATTTTCTTTAAAGCCGGTTCAGCGCTTTCCCGCCATACTTTCCGGGGGACGACGAAATATACGTCCATATCATTGGGATGATATTTATCAGTGGCATAAGAACCATCAATGTAAACTTCGGTAATGCTCACGCTCTTCAGCTGCTGAAAACGTTTTTTAAATTCCTCCAGCAGCTGCAGCCGCCATTTAGTATCCCAGGTTTGACCGCCGCCGGGACCGGCTTTGATGTTCTGCTCCAGGTCGGCCAGGCTAATCTCGTGGTCCCCAGCCGGGAGCAACCCGTTTTTCAGGAATTTCAGCACCTCACCACCCCCTTATGTCATTATACCAATCCATAAGGCAATATGGCGAGGATTGGCAGAGGCAAAACTAATATACCGTGCTCATGCCCGAAAAAAACCAGCTGAGGATTCAGCTGGTCGGGTCGGCAGGGCCTGCTTATCTACCCAGACGGTTCATAAAAAAAGAACAAGGTGCTGCCGAACTGCTCTATATGAGCCTTGTCCGCCCATAAAACGAAGTAATTATATGATGAATCATCTATTTTTATTGCTGTCGGGTATCTGACAATCAATGCGGCCTGATTCTGCATTTCCTTAGGCTGGTCGTTCGAAGGCAAGATAAGCCGGGCCTCTTGACCGCCAATAGTACGTTGATTGATTTGCGGGGCCAAGCCGTAGGGTTCTAGCTTATGAAAGGCTTGATCCTGAGCAATTTGATCAATTGGCAGACTCTCACCGTTAATTGCGCCAACCTGGAAAAAGCCGCT
>CAZKWP010000139.1:0-5134 GCA_964556555.1 uncultured Syntrophomonadaceae bacterium | reverse complement strand
CATCGATGGAAAAGATTACGATACCAATGCAAGGATTCAGGCTGCAGTTTTAAGGCCGTTGTCTGATGGAATTCGTGTTCAGTACGCTCCCTATTACGAAATGGGACTTTTGGGGCCGGGAGAAAGTATTAAATTGACTTTCAATATCGAGGTTGAGGAAGATGCTAGAGAAGGAGTTCACAACCTTGAACTTGATATCGAAGGAAACTCTTATGACTATAACAGCCGGAAGAATATCCCGCTCAAACCCGCCTATTTGCAGGTGTCCCCATTCATTTATCTCCATTGTTCCGTGAAGTTTCAACCCCTTATCCTCCCTTTGCGTCGTAAACATCTGAATATACCTCACCCGGCCGGATGAGGTATCGACTTTACTTTTTAGTAATTTAAGCCTAGTTTATTTTACCCTAGGGGAATAAGCGTGTCAATTTAGTCAAAGATCGTCAGTATCTCATTTAGATTGGATTTCGGTATAAGGTTGGATTGCGGTTTGAGGTCTTAAAGCTGTAAATATTTTTTAAAGGCGATTTTAAATATAATCTCAACTATTTCCTGGGTCAGCTCGATCCCGAGTGAAGCGGCTTTCGCTTTTTCCTCCGCATCTGTTTCGCCGGCCAGAGATTCCGCGTTGCATAACCAGACAAAGTCCTCGCCCTTGCTCCACAAAAAGGCCTCCTTAAAAGGCAGCTGATTAGCCGCCGTAAGGGTCAGTTTCCCCCAGCCTTTCGAACAAAAAGGATAGGGCTGAGTACGCAGACGCAGCATTTCCGTACCCACACTTACGGTAACCGCTTCCTCGTCTTCTACGATTAAGACCGCCCGGGGGTTCTTGGACAGTTTTTGCACCTCTTTAGCCAGGTCCAGAAACCACCCAAAAACTAAGCCGCGGTACTGCTGATAAGCGGACCGCGCCCGATCGCTGTTGCTGATTCCTTTTAGCTCGAGATCCCGGTCTAAATTACGGGCCATAACCTGCTTCCACTCTTCTGACATTTGGCTTCCTCCTAGTCCGAAACTAAAAAGGTATCCATTGAAAATTATAGCTTTATTCTGTCGAAAAGTAAGCTGGTAGTATCTGCTAGGCAGTTAACCCACTGCGGCCGCCCGCTTTTTCCGCCGCCGCAGCAAGTCTAAAAACGCTTCCAGCCGAGTCAGCAGCCCCGCTTCTCCGGAATGCTCATCAAAATATAAAGTAAGCGCTGGGATGCCTTGCTCCAGGCTAACCTGCGGCAGGACGGACTGCGCCACAATTTCGGGCATGCAGGTAAGGGGGGCGACCTGAATAACCCCATCGTAACCCTGCTGCGCAAAATGCACCGCACTACCGATCGTTTCCCGGCCGTGCCCGCCTACCCAGTAATTAATGTAGGGTACGGACAGCTTCCAATATTGTTTGGTGCTCGGTACCCGTAAAACCCCGCCAAAGAGGTGGTCATTTACCCATTGGCTAAGATAAATCCCCCGGGTAACCTCCGCCCCTAAACGGCCCAGGTGCTGTTCGATATGTAGATTGATAAACGGTTCCAATACCGTATAGATTTCCCCGATTAAGCCGATTCTAAGGACTGGCCGGTCCCAGTCGAGATCTATTTGGTCAAATCGACTTTTCCCTACCTGCAGGGCTGCCTGAATCGCCGCCCTATTGGCGGCCTGGTCAATTTCCTGCATTACCTGACGGTAGACGGCCTCCACTGGTCCCCTCTTTACTTCTCGGGGACGCAGCCGGGCTGCCGCCACCTCTAAGGTGTCCAGCGCCTTAACTTTTTCCCAGCCTAAACGGATCGCCTGCCCGATTTGCCACCAGGAACAATTGCCGGCCAAATCCTTGATTTGGCCAATAATGTCGGTCAGTTTCGAATCCGGCGCTTCCAGGACAATCAAATCAAAATCGCAGCCCAGATCCCGCAGGATTTCACGCTGCACCTGCGCGTAATAACCAAACCGACAGGGGCCCCAGCCTCCGGACATCACAATCGTATTTGCCCCTAGTTCATAGGCTTCCATAAAATTTCCGAGATTGATCTTTAGGGGCAGACAGGCAGACTCCGGCGAGTGCTGTGTACCCAGGTTCAGGGTTTTTTTCGAAATTGGCGGAGGTACCACGACCTCCAAGCCCGCGATTTCAAGCATTGCCTTGATCGCAATATCCATATTCCCCATATGCGGAAAGGTAACGCGCCGCTGTTTCATATCGGAACCTCCTGCCACAGGTAGGCTGCCCGCTGCCGGCGGATCATATCAATAAACGCCTCCAGGCGGGTAATGATTCCCGCTTCCCCGGTGTGTTCATCCACGGTAAGCATCATAAAGGGCAGATCTTTTCGCCGATGCGCTTCGATCTCCACCAACTCAGCGACTAAGGAATCGGGACCGCACCCAAAACAGGCCAGATGCACAATTCCATCCACATTCCGCTGCTCAAAGAAGTGGAAAGCCCCGCCTAAAATTTGCTTGCCTAAACTCCAGAACATCCGCTTGGGCAGCCGGCTGGCACCTTTCTCAATCACTTCCGGACTTAAGAAGTCCTGCGTTACCACGTTTACGCCGAGTTCTCTTAGTTTGCGGATGGTCTGACGGCTGATATACTCGTCATAAATGGTATACCCGTGCCCTAACAAACCAATGGTTATGGGATGCGCATCCGCGGCTGTCAATTCTAAATCCTGGACGGACGGCAATCCCTGGCTCCCCCCCTCTTCTGGGGAACAGCCGGGATAAAGTTTTCCCAAAGCCTCAGCCGGCAGGCAACCCGCCTGCAGCAGCTGCCGATAATCCGCGAGCATCGCCTCGCTGGCCTCGACAGCTCTTTTGATTTTCCAGGGATTGCGGGTAAACATCTTCCCGACGCGATGCAAATCCCGCTGATACTGCCGGTCATCCCGGCTGAGGTCCACACACAAATCAATTATCGGGGGAAGTTCGGGCAGACTGGACTTGATCATATCGGGCAGGCCCATGAACTTGGGGCAGATATAACTCTTATGCTCGACGCTGACCAACCGGGGCAAAAACAGGTAGTCGACCCGGCCGGCCAATTCCAAAACGTGCCCGTAATAAACCTTTACCGGCAGGCAGGCTTCGTCCACCGCAGCCCGGACTCCGGCTTCAATAATCCCTTTATGCGTGGGCGAGGAGAGAACCGGATCCGCTCCCAGCTCCCAAAAGAAGGTTTCCCACTGGGGATAGTAATAGTAGTAAAAAAGCGCCCGGGGTATACCCACACGCAGTGCCATGAGGGTTCGACCTCCACATTTAGTTTGTCTGGCTGTTTTTTCTAGTTCGGATATTTTGAGTCTGGTTTTTGTTTTCCGTTACTGTGACAGACCTCACGTTTAAGTTGGCTCCCTTATTCATCGGTATTCTTGCCATTATCTGCATTTCTAATACTCCTATTACCCTTATTCTTCTCCCTGGCCCTCGTCCTTTTCCCTTTTTTCCCCATGAGACTCGGCTGACGGATTCCGCTTCCGCCAATCCCGACTGACCCGCGGTTTGCGGGCCGGCACTGGGGTCTGCCGCACTGGATCCAGGGTTTTTAAGAAACTGGGCCGCACGTTTTGGATCGGTACCGGGGAGCGGACCAAAATTGTTCTTAGCGCCTGCCAGTTAAACGGAATCAGCGGCCACAGGTAAGGCACCCCGAAACTGCGGGTGCCCACCACTAAGAAAAGGGCGGCTGCCACCCCTACCCACCAGCCGGTAACCCCGAAAAAACCGACCATTAAAATGAGGAACATCCTAACCAAACGGTTGGCCATGGCCAGCTCAAAACTGGGGGTCGCATAGGTGCCGACTGCGGTAATAGCCGTATATATGATTACTTCATTAATTAATAAGCCCATCTTTACCGCCACTTCCCCGATCAAAACCGCGGCAACCAGCCCCAAAGCGGTGGTCAGCGGGGTAGGGGTATGGATCGAGGCCAGACGCATCATGTCGAGAGCGCCTTCGGCAATTAAAAATTGAATCAGCAAAGGAATGACTCCCATTTCTTTGGGCCCCACAAAACTTAGACTGGGCGGCAGGATTTCCGGGTGCAGGGCGGCTAAAAGCCATAAAGGACCCAGGATTAAAGAAGCAAAAACCGCGACAAACCTTAACCAGCGCAGATAAGCCCCGGGGGTGGGACTTTGCCGGAACTCCTCCGCGTGCTGCAGGTGGTGGAAATAGGTAGCCGGGGCAATGATAATACTCGGTGAAGTATCGACCAGCACCACTACGTGGCCTTCCAAGATGTGCACCGCCGCCACATCCGGGCGTTCCGTATAGCGGACGCGGGGAAAAGGATTCCAGATGTTGTCCTGGGTGATCAGTTCCTCCACCGATTTCTCCGCCATGGGCAGGCCATCGATCTTGATTTCCTCGAGCCGTTCCTTGATCAGGTCGACCAAACCGGGATTGGCTATGTCCTTAAGGTAGCAGATGCAGATATCCGATTTGCTCCGCTTCCCGACTTGAATCATTTCGGTTCTGAGTTTCGGGTCCCGGATTCGGCGCCGAATTAGAGCGGTATTAACCAGCAGGGTTTCACTGAAACCGTCCCGGGAGCCACGGATTACGCGCTCAATGTCCGGTTCCTGGGGCTGCCGGGAAGGGTATTTCCGAACATCCACCAGAATGCAGCGCGGCATACCCTCCACGACCAGCGCCAACAAACCCGACGTAATGTTGCCGATCGCTTCATCAAAGGTTTCCACGGCTTGCACCTGATAATGCGGCAGTCCCTCTTCCATTAATTTATCCAGGGTATCGGGCAGCACATCTTCCCGTTCCAGGAGCATCAGCCGTTTAAGCAGCTCCGTGGCCGGCTGTTGATCGGCTAAACCGCTGATAAAAAATAAGGCGGCCGGTTTTCCGGCAATCCGAAATTCCCGGCAAACCGCGTCAAAGCTCTGCCCCACCCCGAGTTCCTCTTTTAAAAAGCTGACATTGTCTTCATAACGGCGACTGAATTTGATATTCGCGCCCTGACCCATGCTGTTGCCTCCTTTCTGGGTTTTTCCGGGTTTTGCCTGGACCCCTCTTCCCTTATCCCTTGGGATTGAAAAGCACGGCCATGGTAAAGCCAAACACTACTGCGGCCGTGATGCCCACAGCGGTTGCCTGGATCCCGCCGCTGAAAGCGCCCAGCAAA
>CAZKWP010000138.1:0-5206 GCA_964556555.1 uncultured Syntrophomonadaceae bacterium | reverse complement strand
GGTTCAATCCCGCCCCGCTCCCAATCCGCCGGGGGACGCCGGTTTTCATATTTGCGCAGCTGCTCCAAGATCTCCGGCTGATCAAACCGCTCGGAGACGAAGATGATGGTGCCCCCCCGGCGTACGATCAGACCGGCATTGAACCGCTGCAGCTTTGCATCGATCTCCGCCAGATAGCCGGGGGACATCAGACTGTCTGGATCCAGCAAAGCGTTCTGTTTGATTTCTTCAACGATCCGGATTTCTTCGATCAACAGATTTTCCGCCGGATTGTTTCTCAAGCCTAACTCAGAGCCATACCTCAAGTCGCCGAAATAAGCGTGGGCAATCAGTACGGCGGCCAGCACCGATAAAACAATCGGGATGATCAGCATGGCCGCGTAGGACAGTAATAACTTGACCCGGATCGACATTTGACGCCAGCCTCCTCGAGCCTTGGAGCTTTAGTTAAGTTTTATAGTTAAGTTTATAGTTAAGTTTATAGTTAAGTTTATAGTTTTAGGCAGCGCGCTGTCTACAGATTTTTGGTATCGAACAAATAAGCGCCGGCCGCGAAAAAAATCAGGCTGCTGGCCAAGATGATTAGCAGGGCATAGCCGATCTTAGCGGCGGACAGCGAGCTGCCCAGCCACAGCCAATGCCAGTCCAGGTAGGAGAAGAGGGATACCCTGGCAAAGCCGGGAACGGCCACCGGCAGCGCCCGGGCCAGCAGATAAACAAATACCGAGGTCACCAGCGCTCCGCTGCTGCCTTTGAAGAATTGCGCGATAAACGCGGCGGCAATGGCCAGGGCCAGTAGTGGGACGGCCGCCACCAGATAGACCAGGAGAAGCTTAAACAATCCCCCGGCAGTCAGCGAAGCCGACTCGCCCAGCCCGATTCCCGAAAGCAGTGCCGAAATGCCGGCCACCAGCAGGGTAATTAAAATCAAAACCTCTACCGCGCTTATTTTAGAGATATAAACCTTATACCGGGTAATCGGGCGAAGCAAGGTTATTTTTAAAGTATTGTCGCCGACCTCCCCGGCAAAAGTATCCGCGACCCACATAAACACAAAAAGCGGCAGCAGTACGTTCGTGAACAATCCGAGGATCAGGACCGGGTAGTCCGAGAACCGGAAAACAGAAACCTGGGCCTGGTTCTGCGCCAGGGAAATCAACCCGGCGATTAGGGCCGGAATCAACGCGCTGACCACGAGGATGGCCATATTTTTTCGCTTGAGCAGGATTTTTTGCGTTTCATTCAGGGTGTTGGCGTATAAGTTACGCATGGCGGGCATCCCCCCCATCATCACTTCCAGCATCTGTATCACTTATATCACTTATATCACTTTTATCACTTTCAGCGCCCCTGGCACTTCTGTCACTTCTGGTCTGCTCAATAAAAAAGCTTTCCAGGGAGGCATGGGCCGCCAAGATTTCGGAAACCGCCGCTTCTTTGAACAGTCTCCCCTGGTCGATCACCGCGACGCGGTGACACATTAATTCCATCTCATGCGCCAGGTGGCTGGATACCAGGAAGGTAATGCTTTCGGTCTGGGCCAGCTGAATGATCGTATTGCGGATATCCGCCATGCCGGCAATATCCAGGCCGTTGGTCGGCTCGTCCAGAATCATCAAACGGGGCCGGGACAAAAGGGCCCCGGCTAAGCCCAGCCGCTGTTTCATCCCCAGCGAATAATTGGCGACGGTTTCCTTTTTATAATCACTTAGGCCGACCAGGGCCAGCACTTCATCGATTCTGGTTTTGGGCAGGCCCGGATAAAAGCGGGCGGCCAGCTCCAGATTGCGATAAGCGCTCAGATAGGGATAGGCGTCCGCGGACTCAATGATACAACCGACGCTGGCCATGGCTTGCTCAAACTGTTTGACCGCATCGAAGCCCCAGATCCGGACTTCCCCCTGGTCGGCTTTAACTAAACCAGTAATCAATTTCATGATGGTGGTTTTTCCCGCGCCGTTTGGGCCCAGCAGTCCATAGATTTCCCCTGGGTTTATCGCCAGACTGATTTCCCTTACACCCCGCTTATTTCGGTAAAGCTTGCTCAGGTTTTTGATTTCCAGGGCTTTTTCCATCTGCATTCCTTTCGCACTCCCGCTTTGGCTGTCTCCAAGGTCTTTTTTCCCATATCGCACCCGCACTCCGGCTGTCCCTATGACTGGGTTCAACCCCGGCATGAGTAAAGGAGATGGGCAGCCCATCTCCAAATACCCGCTGTACCCGTTGTTTCCGCTATGCCCGCTGTTTTTTAAGCGAAAACTGGAAAACCGTTTTAGAATCCCCGGTGTCTAAACTCTTTGGCTGACATGGTGGTTACAGTCTTCCCGGTCAGATCCACCGTATCCGGGGTCGTCTGATTGATATCGGACAGATTCAGATCGACGCTGGCCGCTAAATTATGGGCGCTGCCGCTCGCATCCTCACCGGTAATCACCACATCCAGATTCTGCGCAACGAGCCGATCCTGGGCATTCACGGTGGCTTTCAACTCCAGACTGGCCACGTGGATATTGCTGACCAGTTCCGGCAGACTGGCTACGGCCTCATCTGCCGCGGGCAGCAGGGAGTTTGACGCCGGGTGCTCTGCCCGGGTTCCCATCTTGTAAATCAGGGAGGTGGCGGCATTCTGGATCGGGGAGATTTGATCCCCATTTAACTGCAGCGATATTTCCTTAGTGCCATCCGGGTTGTTCTGCAGCCCAAAGCTTTCCTGAATGTTGCTTCCCACCAACAGGTCCACCATATTTTCCACTTCCTGCGCTAATACCGGATCATCCGCTGGCCGCTGCCGCTCCTGGCGATCTCCAAATTCTGGATTTGGATTGGCCGCGCTGACGAGATATTCCGCCTGGTCACTGTTTTTCACAATAAACTGTCCATCCTGACGATATACGTTCAGGGTATTGGCCTGGTCCCCGGCGGTCACAGAGAAAACTCCGCTCATCGCCCGGCTCTCCTGGTTCAGTTTCAGGGCTTCGTCAACTTTAAACAACCGGGTTCCATTGTCCTGTAAGGAAACGCCGACGGTTCCGGTTACACTCGATACCGTCTTGGTGTTCTTCAGGGCGGTTTTGTAGACCTCATACCCCGTAGAAGTGCCCGCATTGACCAGGGCCGCGCCGCACAGCATGACGCCCCCCAGCACAATGCTCAGACCGGTCAGCCATTTTTTATTCATCCTCCGAAAAACCTCCTTTAACTTTCCTGAATTCCCCAAAGTTAGGATCCATAATTATATAATGCCCGGTAAATCTAAACTCCCACTAAACCAAATCTAAAAGATTTGTAAACTTGGAAAATAAAAACCCCGGATTGTAATCGCCGTTAATGACTGCAATCAGAGGTTTGGTTTCGTTAGACGTTTATAAGCTGGGTCAGGATCTATTCCGCCCTGGCCAGTCCCGGGTCAGACCCTGGCAATGGTTTGTTTAAACGCTGGCCCAAAAACGCGGCAACATCTTCCGCGCTGTATGCGCGCAGTTCCGCCAAAACGGCATTGATCATGTCTTCCCATTTTTGGGAGCGGTAGGTGTATTTGATGCCTTCGGATACTTCCACATCCACCGCCACGTCGCTCTTTACCGCTTCGATCTCCACGGCAATAACCGCCAGGTACTTGTTGCTTTCCATGACTTCTTTAAAGACCCGGGCCCGTCCCCGAATCGTAAAAGCAACATCCCCTTCATTGATAAAAGTCAGGGCTATTTTCCCGAGGCGGACGGTATTTTTAAAGGTCTGCGAACGATTCTGATTCCCCATCAGCAAGATTTTATCGCTCGGGGCGTAAAACAGGGACATGGGGGCTCCGCGCGGATAGCCATCCTCATCAATGGTGGAGGCCACCCCGGTCATAGTTTGATTTTGGAAATACTCATAAATATTTGCGGGTAAACGCTCTTCAACTTTTCCCAAGCTGGCCGCCTCCCTCATACTTATAAATTCCGCTATGAAGCAAGAGAACCGTCCCCTTGCTTCACTTTTCCGCTCTGCTATAATTCCCCGAAAGCGTCTTCCATCTGCAGCAGATTGGTGACTTCAAAAGACTTGTCGCAGTGTTTGAGGTATTCCTTCATTCGGCTGTCGCCGGTATCCCAGGTATCCTTATTTTCGGGATTGAACCAGTATATCTTCTTGCAGCGGCTGCGAATCTCCTGCAAGGCCCAGGATTCATCACTGAACCAATTGTTGCGGGCATCGCCAAAGATCAGCACCGTGGTCTTTAAGGACAACTGACTGCCGTACCGCTCCAGAAAATTCTTAAAGGTGACGCCGTAATCGCTGTAACCGCGGCGGCCCACCACCCGGGCATTCTGCAGAACATTGGTCCTTAGCGTAAACGGATCCGCGTGCCGCAGCATATAGGTTATCTCATCGACCTCGTCGACAAACCCGAAACTGCGCACATGCTGGAAGAACTTCTCCAGCGAAGCCAGGAGGGCCAAGGCAAAGCAACTGAACTGCAGCACCGATACGGAAACGTCACAGAGGGCAAACATAATCGGCTTTTCTTTTTGTTTCCGCCGGGTGATCAGATCCAGGGGGATCCCGCCGGTAGACATGCTTTTGCGCAGGGTCCGCCGAAAATTGATGAAGTTTTGATCGTTGCGCTTGTTTTTGATGATCATCTTCGAAGCCAGCCGTTTGGCGATGATCGGAAACAGGGTCTCCATCCGGCGCACATCGTCGATGCTGTCCAGACGAAAATCCTGGGCCAGGGGGTTCTTGCGGCCATCCGGGGAAGAGGAGGTCTTTCGGATGAAGGTCCCCTGGCTTTCAACCCCGTCCGCGCTGATATCGTCGATACTGAGATCCTCGGACCGCCCGGTTTCTTCTTCCAGGCCGAGCAGATCCTCCTTGCTCAGAAACTCCTTGCAACGTTTGATTCTTACGATATTGGCCGCGTTTTTGAAAAAGTCTTGATAGACGTGGTCAAAAAGCGGTTTGTAATTATAATCCTTGAGCAGGGTCGCAAACAGAGCCGAGTAGAAATAATCCTCCACGGTCCAGTCGATCTCATTTAAAGCCTGATAACAGTCCACGGCGTGACTGGGCGACACGGGCATTCCCTCGTGTCTCAAAGACTCGAAAAAGTCCTGCATCGTGTAAAAAAATGACATAACCTTGCCCTCATCCCGTTTATTTCTATTGCTTGGGATTCTTAAATCCTTCTAAGGTTCTCATAGAAAACTTCAGGCCAGGGTTGACC